>DASTBN010000740.1:0-12528 GCA_035712045.1 Pseudonocardiaceae bacterium | reverse complement strand
ATCGGTACCAATGGCACGAGTGAACTCCGCGGTGAGGGCGAGCAGATGGGTGGCTGTTCCACAACCGATCTCTAGGAGAGTGCCGCGCCGCGCTTCTCCCAGGAACCGGCGGATGATCTCCAGCCGGTAAGAAAGCATTTGTGTGGCATGACCGTGAGCTTCGCGGTAACGCAAGGCAAGACCGTCAAAATGTCGAACCACGTCATCGGGCGTTCGCGCATCACGTGTGGTGAGCCGCGTCCGGCGGGGCGGCTTCACCGGTCGTCCGAGGTCTCATGGGCAATGCGCCGCAGCAGTTCGGAAGTCGAGTGATCTTTCGGATCACCGCAGATCGCGATCGTGATGCCTAGCTCGCGGTCGACGGAAGCCTCGGGCACGCTCGCTGCGGTGTAGTCGGATCCCTTGGCGTGCACATCAGGCCGCAACGCTCGCAGCGTCGTCTCAAGATCAGCTTCGTCGAATGATGTCACCGCGTCGACGCAGCGCAGCGCCCCGATGATTTCGGCTCGCTCGGCCAGGGGCATCAACGGCCGGCCCGGACCCTTGATCTCGCGCACCGAACGGTCTGAATTCAGCGCCACGATGAGAAAGTCGCCACGCGAGCGGGCGTCTCGCAGATAGCGAATGTGGCCCGCGTGCAGGAGATCGAAGCAGCCGTTGGCAAGGACGATAGTCCCGGCCTCACCGCCGGCCCGCAGCGTGTGAATGCGCTCCGCAAGCTCGTGACGTGGCGTGATCATCACACCAAAGACGGTATCCCTGTCGCTGGCGCAACGTGACGGCCCGGCCATGGCTTAGCGCCGCTTCACGTCGGGCGAGGCTACCGGCATCGACGCGGCAGCGAGCGCTTCATCGAGTGCGCCGATGGAGCACACTGCTGCTCCTTGTTCGAGGACAACGATTCCTGACGCGACATTGGCCAGATACATCGCCTCGGGAGCCGGGTACTCGGCGGCAAGGGCGAGGGCGAACACCGCCGCTGCGGTATCGCCGGCACCACACACGTCGGTGATTGCGTTCGTTCCCCAGGCCTCGACGACGATCCCGCCCCCCGGTAGTTCCTCGCCGAACAGGGCCATACCGAGATTACCTCGGGTGACCAAAAGAAATCGGCAGCCGCTGCTATCCAGCAGCGCTTTCGCCGCGTTTGCCAGCGCGCACCGATCGCCAAGGAGATCAGGTGAAGTGTTGGTGAAGCGGGCCAGCTCGCCGACGTTAGGCGTCAACGCGGTGAGGCCGCTGAAGTTTTTCACCCCGCATCGGGGATCGAGCACCACCACCTTGCCGGCGCGGGCGAGCTCGCTGGCTGCAATGCCGATCTCGAAATCGCAAACACCGTACTCGTAATCCGAGACGATCACCGCGTCGACCACGTTGCCCATCGAGATGAGCGCACCGGCGATGTCCTCTAGGACTGGTGGTTCGATCGACCGGTCCGGGTCACGATCGATACGCAACACCTGCTGCGGGTTGCGGCGCGGCTCAGCGGCGAGCACGCGAGTTTTGGTCGGCGTCTGGTAGTCATCGAGGATGTGGACGCCGCTTGTGTCGACCGACTCCTCGCCGAGAACTCGCAGGAGCTCGCCTCCCTGCTCGTCCCGGCCGACGATCCCGAGAATTCGCACGCGACTGTGCAGCGCGCGCAGGTTGCGAGCCACATTGGCCGCGCCACCCGCACCGATCCGCTCACCTGTATGGCGTAACACGATGACTGGGGCTTCCCGGGACAAGCGCCTGGGTTCCGCGTAGATATAGTGATCGGCGATGAGGTCACCCACCACGGCGACATGGAGATCTGAGAAGTCAGCGAGACGAGATGTCTCATGGATGGTTCCGAGAGCACCGTCTCCGGCAACGGCCACATGCCGAAGCTTACACGGTCGGATGCTAGCGAGGTGAGATCGAAGGTTGGCGTTGAAGTGCCACCAGGTGAGATACCTGCCGATAACGAGATCGTGCTGGTGAAGCAGCAAGGGGTGATGCGCAGCGGTACCAATCTCGTCAAGTTCGCCCTCGAAGAGAACTTCACCAACGTTCGGGTCCTCGTCAACGTCGGACGGTGGAAGCACGCCACCGCCGACACACCCTTTACCTGGCATGGAGAGAATTGGGAAGTGCAGGGCCGGATTCTCGATGTTCATACACGAATTTCTCCCGCAGAGCTGAGAACGGTGCGGGCGGCCGTGGACGCTGGCGCGATGAGGTACGCGATCAGCGTCAGGAATGTGTATGCTTGGCTTATCAGTTACCTGCGCTTCGCTCACTGGTACGACGATCCACCGCTTGGCGGGCTCTCCGACCTCGATGACGACGAGATCATCGCAGCGGTACAGGAGTGGAACGCGCTGTACCGCGGTTACCTTGAGCTCTTGTCGAACAAGCGCTGTTCCATGCTGTTTCGGCTGGAGGATCTGCATACGGCGTTCGATGCGACCCTGGAGCGTAGCCGCCTGCGGTGGGGTCTGCGGCGACGCCACCGGAGATATATCAGCCCCGAAAGGTACTTGCGCGCCGGGATTGATGGGCAGAGCCGCTCCCAGTTGCTGGAGTCTTCACTCTTTGACCGCGAGAGCCAGCACGCTGATGCGCGTCTGGGCGAACTACATGGATCGGTACTCGATCTGGTTCGTAAGACCGTCGATGAGGATGTCTTACGAGCGTACGGATACGAGGTCAGGTGACGTGACGGCGCGCCTTCTCATCACACGTCCTGATCATCTGGGGGATGTTCTGCTGACGCTACCGGCAGCGACAGCATTGCGCGCCGCCCTTCCTGGAACCCATCTCGCTCTCCTGGTGTCCCCATCAACCGCGGACGTGGCTCGCCGTTGCCCTGATGTCGACGAGACCTTGATCCTGCCCTTCCCGCCACTTGGCACGACGTTTCCCACACAGGACTGGGACGATGTGACCCGCGCCCACGCGGACGCTCTGAAGGATCGTTTTGATATCACAGTCTTAGCCCGCCCGGACGACCCGTGGTCCGGCACTGTGGTGAACCTGGCCGAGATTCCTATTCGGATCGGCTATGCGGTGCCCGGGATGGAGCGTTTCCTGACCCATACCGTCCAGCTTCATGAGGAGCACCACGCCGCCATCCAAACACTCCGCCTCATGGAAGAAGCGGCCCGATGCCTTGGCTTGACCGCCGCCGATCAGCACGCTCTGAGTGCGGCCGTCCTCCGCCGGGCATCAGTACCGTTCGTGCCCACCGAGGACGAAGTGGCTCTCGTCCAGCGCATACTGGCGGAAGTGCCCTCCGCCGGGCCGAGACCAATCGTGTTTCAGCCCGGGTCGGGATGGCCGCTGAAAAGCTGGGCCCCGCAGCGGTGGGGACGGCTAGGGATCGAGATCCGGCGCCGCTACCGACTGACGCCCCTGGTGCCGGGTGGACCCGGAGAGGACCTGCTGGTGCACGCGATCGTGGACGCCAGCGAAGCCTCGTGCTACGGCCTGGCTGGGCGGCTTTCCGTGGGGGCATTAGCTGCGTTGTACCGGCGGTCATCGCTGGTTATCGGCATCGACAGCGGTCCACTCCACCTGGCGGCCATGGTCGGCACCCGGGTCGTCGGGCTCTATGGGCCCTTGCCTGTCGAGCAGTGGCGGCCATGGTCCTCACCCGAGAGGTACCGGCTCGCCCGGGTATCCCTTCCCTGTAGCCCCTGCGACTGCGTCTTCGATCCGCCCTGCGGGATTCCACTGCATCCCCCGTGTATGGAGGGTATTACCGTGGAGGCGGTGCTGGCCGCCGCTTCGGAGCTTCTGGAGGTTCATCGCCCGGGTGAGCCAGCCGATCTCGAATGACTGCCAGCACCAAACACGATCGTCGTGCCAGTATGGTTCAATGGCAGTACAGACCCAGCACATGCGGCCGAGTTTCTTCATCATCGGCGCCAACAAGTGTGGCACGTCGTCGCTGTACCGATACCTTCTCGCCAACCCGCGGGTACTGCCGTGCGCCAAAAAGGAACCGAATTTCTTCGGGCGGCATTCCGCCGATTACATCGCTGACCACATCGACGAGTATTTTTCCCTCTTCCCGACGTGTGACTACCGCGGCCCGCTTTCGTTCGTGTGGGAAGCCTCCGACGAGGCCGGTACATCGAACCCGACGACCATCGTCATCCCGCGTCGGCCAGATAGTCACTACATCACAGGCGAGGCGAGCGCCAACACTTTTCACGATGTCGCACCGTTACTGCTGCACCGGTACCTGCCCGAGACCAATCTCATCATATTGCTGCGCAATCCGGTAGACCGGGCCTACTCGCATCATCGCATGTATCAACGTTTCAGAGACGCCGGGCACGATCTGGGCATGGAGGTCAGCGATTTCGCGACGGACATACGGGCCGAAATGGCGGCCCATGAGCAGGGTGAGCGCACCGAGTATCTAGGCCCGGGAATATATGTTGAGCTGTTGCGGGGATGGATCGCCACGTATGGCGAGAATCGCGTAAAAGTGTTTTTCACCGAGGATCTCGCTCGGCTTCGAACCGCCCGGCAGATCATGCTCGAGCTTGAGAATCACTTAGGGCTTCCCCGTCATGACTACGCCGATATCCTGACGCGGCGCTTCAATCATGCGAAGCCGGCCAGCATGGATCCGGCCACGCGTTCGGCGCTGGTAGCTTTCTACCGTCCGCACAATGCACGGCTGCAGGAGTATCTGGGGCGCGAGTCGCACTGGGACTGAAGCCTCCTCAAGGCGCTTACTCTTTGCGGTGTCAGGCGACGTCCCATGCCGTGATGACGTAGTCCGCGGTGACATGCACGCACCTATTGTGCAGCGAGATGCCCTGCGTCGTCCGGGCAATCCCCAGGTCACCCACTGCCTCGATCCCGGCACCGATGATCTTTGCGGACGTGCCGACGATGAGGCGGTCGACCAGTCCGGCACCGAGCAGTGAGGTGATCACTCGTGCGCCGCCCTCCACCAGCAGAGTCCGCACGCCGAGCTCCCGCAGCACCCCCAGGGCTGCGGGTAGGTCCACCCCTGCGGGGCCTGCCGGGACCACCCGGATCCCGGCACCCAGCGCCTGCAGTCGCTCCCGTTCGCTCTCGGCGGCGCGCTCGGTGGTCAGCACAATAGTGACTGAGCTCCCGTCGAGCATCCGCGCTGTCGAGGGCGTCCGCAGCGTGGAGTCGAGCACAATCCGCAGCGGCGAGATACCAGGCACGAGACGAACAATCAGCTGCGGATCATCGCACAGCACGGTACCCACACCGACCATCACCGCGTCGCAGGCCGCTCTCAGCGCGTAAGAAACACAGCGCTGCTCCTGATCACTGAACCGCGTCGAGTCGCCAACGGCGGTCGCGATTCGGCCGTCGAGGGTCTGCGTGTAGGTCAGCACCACATACGGCCGGTCGGCCGGCGCGTCTACCTCGCCGAGCAGGCCGGTGACATCCGGCGGCGCCGACGGCGCGATGTCTGGCATGTGGCCGAAGAGGTCGACGTGGCCTAATCGTCGTTGCTTAGTGCGCAGGTAGCCGAGGTTGCGGTGATGCGCCGCGGTCTGCAGCGGCTCCATCCGCTCAACGGTGATTCCCGCTGCGCACAGGCCCTTAACCTTGGCCGGGTTGTTCGTGAGCAGTCGCACCGAGGCTACGCGAACAGCGTGCAGCACGGCGGCGGCATCGTCATAGTTGCGGGCGTCGACCGGCAGCCCCAGCCGCCGGTTCGCGTCCAACGTGTCAGCGCCGCGGTCTTGCTCTACATACGCCAGTAGCTTGTTGACCAGTCCCACGCCACGTCCCTCATGTCCGGTGGCGTACAGCAGCAGCCCACGCCCTTCGGCCGCGATCCTGCGCAGCGCAAGACGCAGCTGGATCCCGCAGTCGCACCGCAGCGAACCGAGGGCATCACCGGTCAGGCATTCGGAATGCAGCCGGGTCAGCACGGTACCCCCGCCCCCCACGTCACCCTTGATCAGCGCGAGGTAAACCAGCCCGGAGGACGCCTGGAAGGCTCTGGTCTGGAACTCACCGAATTGTGTCGGCAACACCACGCGGGCCAATTCACGCACGCCATCCATCCAGGTCTGGTTGAGGGAAAGCCGCGGCGGCTTCGTCGCGGCTAACCGGTCCAGGCTGACGCGGCACGCAGTTGTACAACCGGCGAGGGGCCGGCTCGTCAGCACAGCGACAGCCCGAGATCTGGGCTTCCCGTGAACGCATTCAGGTACCCGCTCCCGCCGGAGAAGACCTCCACATTCTAACGAGAGCGTATCACGTCATTAGAAGTGAAGTGGTGCCGAAGCGGTCGCGCCTGCTTCGATGCATCAGCGGGCGACTGGGTGTGATCCTGGGCGTCGGCCCGTGACTGCCTCTCACCCTCGAGGAGGTGGGCTTTGCTGGATCGTAGGGCCGGGTATGAAAAAGTGGCAGGTGATTGGAGGCGGCAGGCGTGCAGGCACGGGCTGTGACGTTCATCGCTCCTTATGCGGTTGAGCTCCGCGAGCGGGAGGTGCCCGAACCACGCGAAGGGCAGCTGCTGGTGCGCACGCTGTACTCCGGTATCAGCGCGGGGACCGAGCTCCTCGCCTACCGCGGCGAGATCGACCCACAGCTTCCGCTCGACTCATTGATCTCCGCGCTCTCGGCCCGGTTCAGTTACCCGTTTCACTATGGTTACAGCTGCGTCGGCCGGGTCGAGCGCTCCCCGGCGCACGTCAACAGCGTCGACGAGGGGCAAGTCGTCTTCGCGTTCCACCCGCATCAGGACCTGTTCATCGTCGATGCCGCGGACACTGTTGCGCTGGGACCAGTGGATCCGCGGCTGGGAACATTGTTCCCGCTGGTAGAGACCGCGCTGCAGATCACACTCGACGCCGGGGAGGTGCTGGAGCAGCCGGTTGTTGTCATCGGGCTCGGCGCGGTAGGCATCCTCACCGCGGCTCTGCTGCTGCGGGCAGGAGCCCGGGTACTTGCTGCCGAGCCCAAACCGTGGCGGCGGGAAGCGGCGGCAGAGTTCGGGATCAGCACGGTGCTTCCCGACAATCTTGAGCGCAGCGTGATGGCAACGACCAGCGATGCTGGAGTGCCGCTGGTTATCGAGGTCAGCGGCGACCCGGCCGCGCTCGGTGCCGCCCTGCCGTTGCTGGCCCAGGAGGGCACCGCGCTTGTCGCGTCCTGGTACGGGGCGCGACCGGTCACGTTGCCTTTGGGCGGTGAGTTCCATCGGCGGCGCCTGACCATCCGCAGCACTCAGGTGAGTACGATTCCCACTCGGCTCGCCGGGACCTGGACACGTGATCGGCGCCGGGCCACCGCCGCACGCCTGCTCGGGGAGCTGCCGCTGCAAGCTCTCGCCACCCATGTGTTTCCTTTTGATGACGCCGCAGCAGGCTATGCCGCTCTCGCCCGTGGCGAGCCGGGACTACTGCACGCTGCCTTCACCTACCGATCGTCCGGTGAGTCGCGCAGCAGCTCGTCGTAGACCGCCGACAGCGGCTCGTGTCCATGGAGCTATCTCTTGCCAGAAACATCCTTAGCCCTCCGGCACCACTTCGGCGACGGCGTGCACTTCGTTAAAGGCGAGCAGCAGCGGGTGCGGGCCGCTGGTGTCGACCCGGCAGACCGCGGCGTCGAGCAGGTACATTCGCCAGGCCACCTCATCGCCAACCCCCAGAGCCCAAGTGAGCGCGGCCTTGATCGGGGAGACATGGCTGACGACGATCACGTCGGCGTGGGCGGCATCCTCAGCCAACTCCGCGCAGGCTTCCCGCACGCGTGCCCCTACTGCGGCGACCGATTCGCCACCGGCGGGCACGAAGTGCGGGTCCCGCCACCATGTTCGCCACGTGTCTTCACCAAGAACAGCTGGCGGGTGCCCCTCGAGATCGCCGTAGTCCATCTCGATCCAGCGCGGGTCGATCTCGATGGACTGGTTGCCTAACCTCGCATTGGCGAGTTCGACGGCGGTCTGCCGAGCCCGCAACAGCGGACTCGACACGAGCCGGGCCGGGCACGGAAGACCTGCGGCGAGAGCGCATGCTTGTCGGCGACCGGTCTCGTTCAGCGAAGGGTCAGATCGGCCCAGCAGCAGCCCGTGAGCGTTTGCAGCTGTCTGACCATGGCGAACGAGGATCAGCATTCTCGTCACATTAGTACGGCACCCGCACGTTGTGGTGTTTGAGGCGTTGTCGCTGGTAGTGGCTTCGTTTGGCATGTGTGATGTGCCGGTACCAGGCGTCGTAGCGGCGGAGGTGGTAGTGGTCCGGAACTCGATCTGAGGTGCTCAAGGCACGCACGGGCTTCGGCCGAGCCCAGGGTCGAGGGCGGGTCTCGCCCCGTTCCTAGGACATGACCTTATTGCGCTGATGGAAGGGTTGAGCGGTGATGCCGATCCGCCTACGGTGGGCAGGTGGGCTGTGATCGGCAAGGCTGATCCGGGTCAAGTCTCGATGGTCAGGCCGTGGGGATTGAAACCGTGGTCCTCGGTCGCGGAACTCGACGGCGATGAGGTCGCTCGCGTGGCACGCGGCGATTGCTGAAACTCCCGTCACCTCCTCATTCCTCGGGTCTACGAACTTCAGCTCGCGGCGGTGGTTAATAGGTTGGTTAAGGCGAGTTCGGCGGTAGCGAGGTTAGGGCATAGTGCGGTCACGAGATCGCCGAGATGGGTGGCGTTATTGGCGTCGATGAGGCGGATGATTTCAGGCAGAGTCGTGGGAAGCGCGGGCGTATCGGGGTCGCTGTTGTCGCCGCGGAGTTCGCTGGCCAGGGCTGTGAGCGTTTTGGTGAGTTCGTGTGTGTCGCCGGTGAGGTGGTGAAGGAGCATCGCGGTGAGGCGGTGAGCGCGTTGTTCGGCGGGGTCTGCGCGGGCGCGGGAGAGGTAGTTGGCGAGGTTGTGATGTGCCGTGGAGATTTCGTGCGGGTCGGGGTTGAGATAGCGAAGGCGCAGCGAGGTGCGCTGGAGCTCGACGGCATCGAGGGGGCGGTCCCGGGTGTTTTCCAGGTCAGCGCGAGCACTGTAGATCACAGCGAGTTGTGTCATGTCACCGATGGTGTCGAAGACATCCTGGCACTCGCGCAGGAGGTGGTCACTGTCGGTGAGCCGGTGAAGGTGTCGCAGCGGGTGGTAGTTGTGGAACCGGGTGCGGGCGATCTCGTGGGGGCTGGCGCCGCGCCGTCGCTGGGTGCTGACGATTTCGTCGTTGAGCTCAAGCGCGTCGCCCCAGCGATGCAGGGCCACCGCGGACAGGCGGCCGATATCGAGGACGGCTTCCCGGGCGTTCCACGGGTTCACGCGGTCATTGTCGGCGCGCTGGTCGGGCAGCTCAGCGATCTGGGCGCGCAGCGCGGGTAGGTGGAGGAGGACCTGCTCGTGGTGGCCGAGCAGATGGAGTATCTGCAGCCGTCGGCCGTGGTCGCTGAGCTGGGTCCAGGACCCGAACCCGGCTCGGCGGCTGTGTTCGATTTTCTGATCGGCCAGGGTGAGAGCCTCGCGGAGTTTGCTTTGGTCTCGCAGCAGTGTGACGAGCTCACCGGCGGTGGTGGAGGCAAGCCCGTCATCGCCGTTGGTTCTGGCCTGGTCGTAGACGCGGCGCAGCAGGGTTTCGGATTCAGCAGGATCTACCGTCCGCAGGGCGGCGGCGAGCACGGTGAGATCTTTAAGAGTCCCGCTGGCCTCGGCGATGCGCCGCAGCAGGGGGATCACGGCTAGCGAGGTACCCGAGGAGTAACCCACCCGGCTCAGAGCGCCTTCGAGCAAGCAACTGGCGGCGTTCCAGCGGTGTTGACGCAACAGGTAGTGAGCCGCTGCCAGACTGGCCCGCACCATGAGTTGGGTGCCATTCCAGTCGTGTTGGCGCAGGAGATAGCGGGCGGCGGTCAAGCCGGCCCGTGCCGCGAATTGATTGATGTCATTGCTGGTGTGCTGCTGCTCGATTTCCCCGCCTCCGACGATGGTCCACCAGGCGGCGAATTGCGCGTCAACCGCGACGGTAACCGGATGCGGGGTCACAGTGTGGATGACCTCGGCGGTACCGGGGTGGATCCGATAGTGCACGGGCTCGCTCGCATCCATGGAATCGCTGATTGGGTCGGTGGCGATCAGCGCCGCGCGGACCAACGCAGCGACCGCCGCAGCAAGCGAGGGCGGTTCGCCGGGCTGGTCCAAACGTCGCCACAGGGCAGGCCAGTTCACACCAAGAACGGCCGTGTTCCGGTCGGTCTCCTCAACCCGGCACAGTACTTGCAACAGCAGCCGCGCCGGGCCGGGGAGTGTCTCGGTGATCGTGGTAGTCCACGCGGTGAGGGTCTGCAGCAGCTGCTCGGCGTCCAGCCTGGTGGCGCCCTCGGTGAGAAACGCCGCCAGCGGCACCGCCCCGTCGAGTGCTGCTTCGATTTCATCCAGTTGGTAAGCCAGCTGCGGCGGCTCGGCGGCAGCGGCATCGGCGAGTTCCAGTAGCCCGGGATGGCCTTGGGTCAGGGCGAGCACCCTGCGGCTCAGCGCCACGGTGCGCAGCGACGCGTGCAGGTTAGGCAGCCTGGGGATCAGCCAGAGGGACTCCTCCCGGGACAGCATGTGTACCGGCTGGATCAGCGTCGTGCCGGGGTTCAGACCGGCGGGCACGACTCGGCTGGTCAAAATCACCCGTGAGGTACCCTGATGATTGGTGAGCGCGCCGATCAGCAACACCCAGCGAGGATCGCGCCACTGACCCTGCGTGGTGAGCAAGATATCAAGATTGTCCAGCACCAGCAGCAGACTCGCGTCGCCGAGCATGGCAGTGAGGGTGGGCAGGAAATTCCGCAAACGCTCCACGGTGGCGATCTCATCGAGCATCGTGAACCCGTAATCAGCCAACTGCGCTTCTAATGCCACCGCCAGCAGGCGCAGCGCATCGCCACACTGGTCCGGATCGGTAGATGCGGACCAGAACGCCACCGCATCGAAGCCATGCTGACGGCGGTAGGCCAGCTCCACCGCGCAGGTGGTCTTCCCCGCACCTGCGATCCCATGAAATACCACCGCGCTACGCCCGCAAACCGGAGCCAGCGCGGCACTGGCCGCGGCCATCACCCCGGCACGGCCGGCAAACCGCCTCGGCTTAGCGGGAAACCAGGTAATCACCTCAACAACTCAGGATCGAGGACCAGCTTGGCCCCGGCAACGCACCGGACGACCGGCTCCCTGAGCGGAGGGGCCAAAGACAGCTCCACCGCTGGGACCTGTCCAACTGATTCACCCGTACAACAAAGGGCGTACGCGGGATCACCATCCTGGCCCAGGCAAAAATCCCGAGCACGATCACTGCGGTCGTGGTCACCGAACCCCCCAACAAGGTGGCAGAGCCCACCCAGACAGCCCAGCATGACCCCTGACCAGTTAAACCGAGCCGAAGAGACCAGGGCCTCATCATCATGACCACAGCCTCACAACGCTGACCCATCAGAATCGCTATCCGGCTGGGTCAGGTACAGCATGATCGAAGCAGATCGTCAAGCGGGAGAAAGACCAAGACCAACCACCCAAATAGCGCAACATGCCCGCGACGAGGCCGTCCCCGCACCTCGTTCGATCGCCACCCTAACGCCCCACGGCCGTTCCAAGATCGCGATGGGGTTGGGCCGGGTTCCCTCGCGGGTCGCTGCGTTTTGATCACGTGCGGCGTGTCTGGGTGGTCATGGGACGAAGCTCCGGTATGGACAGTGATCATCTCATCGATCATGTCCGCGGAGCTTCGTCGTGGTTCAGTCTGTCAGTGACCCCGCCGTGCCTGTGCCCGGTGGGCCGGTGGTGCCGGTACCGGTTGTCCGTGTGTGTGCTGACCTGCTGGAAGTGCTGGGCGGGGTGAGTGATGGCCGCTCAGATCAAGGCCGGGATCATCCGGTGACGCCGGTGTCCATGACAGTGGTTGACGAGGATGGGGAGAGCGCCGCACTGCCGCAATGGTAAATCGGTGCCCTGGACTCCGCCAGCGTGCGGGCGCCCCGTGAACTAGCTGCGCGCTCGCCCTGACTGAGATCGAGGAGATCGACTTCCTCTCGGGTGAGGCAAGCGTCGGCGAATCCATCCTCTCGTGTGGTCGCACGCGGTGCCCGGGCGCTACGTCCAGTAACATCGCGGGTGGATCTCAGGGGAGGCTACATGATCGACTCGTTGGCGCGGCTTCTGACGTGGGTCGGGATGATCCTGCTAGTCCTGATCCTGCTCAACCTGTTCGGTGCCTGGACGTCGGATCACCTGCCGGGAGTGCTGGACGGGATCGGCTACATTCTGCACCAGTTGTGGGCGATCATCACGCATTTCATCCCCGGCCACCGGCATTAGAACGGCCGCCACGTCTTTGAAGGCCATCCATCGCGCTCGCGGAAGTTGCGCCACGCCTTTCTCGCGGCGGCCCTGGCTTTGAGGCGTTCATGTCGCCAGCGGCCGTAAACCATGCCAAGCCCGACGCCGACGATGAGAACGATGAGCATCTGCTGATGGGTCACGCTGGTAGGTATATCGGCGCGGCGGGTCCCGGGCACGCAGGCGCGCCGTCACGATCGGTTTATCGAAAGTTACTCACCGCG
>DASTBN010000739.1:0-10317 GCA_035712045.1 Pseudonocardiaceae bacterium | reverse complement strand
GGTCGCGGAACAGCGCCAGCGCCTGCCCCAGACTGTCCGCCGCCGCCGGAAAATTCTCGGTCAGGTACTGCGCGATGCCCAGTTCGGTGAGTGCGCTGGCTTCCCCGTGCCGGTTGCCGAGGTCGCGGAACAGCGCCAGCGCCTGCCCGAGACTGTCCGCCGCCGGTAAATCCCCGGTCAGTCGCTGCACGATGCCCAGGTAGGTGAGGGCGGTGGCTTCCCCGTGCCGGTTGCCGAGGTCGCGGGACAGCGCCAGCGTCTGTCTCAGACTGTCCGCCGCCGCCGGTAAATCCCCGGTCAGGTACTGCACCACGCCCAGTTCGGTGAGGGCGGTGGCTTCCCTGAGCCGGTCGCCGAGGTCGCGGAACAGCGCCAGCGCCTGTCTCAGACTGTCCGCCGCCGCCGGTAAATCCCCGGTCAGCCGCTGCACGATGCCCAGGTAGGTGAGGGCGGTGGCTTCCCCGTGCCGGTTGCCGAGGTCACGGGACAGCGCCAGCGCCTGGCCCAGGCTGTTCGCCGCAGTCGGATAGTCTCCGGTCAGGTACTGCACGATGCCCAGATCGGTGAGGGTGTTGGCCTCTCCAAGCCGGTCGCCGAGGTCGCGGGAGAGTGCCAGCGCCTGCCGCAGGCTGTCCGCCGCCGCCGGAAAATCCCCGGTCAGGTACTGGATGTTGCCCAGATTGGTGAGGGCGGCGGCTTCTCCGAGCCGGTTGCCGGTGGTGTGGGCGGTGTGCAGGGCGGTGTGATGCAGGGTGCGGGCTTGGTCCCAGTGGCCATGTACTCGGAGGAAGTCGTGCATCGCGGTGGGCAGTTCGATGGCGTGGGTGGTCTGGTGGTGGGTGGCGGCGTGGTCGGTGGCGGCGTGCAGGTTGGCCCGTTCGGTCTCCAGCCAGCCTAGCGCCGCCTCGCAGGTGGCCAGGTCGGGCATCGCGTGCGGGGAGTAGGTCAGCGGGGGAGCGGGGGAGCGGGTGCGCCGGGTGAAATGGCGGGCGGCGTGGCGGGTGGTGTGTAGGTAGTAGTCCAGCAGCCGGTACACGGCGGTGTCGCGCTCGGGTGCCGGGTCGGTGGCGGCCAGGGTGCGGGCGTAGTCGGCGAGCAGGTCATGGAAGCGGTAGCGGCCCCGCACGGGTTCGTCGAGCAGGTGCAGATCGCACAGATCCTCCAGGTGCCGATGGGCAGTGAGCACGGTGGTGTCGGTTAGGGCGGCGGTGGCATAGGCGTCGATTTCAGGCCCGGGGTGTAATCCCAGTCGATGGAACACCTGTTGCTGATCGGTGCTTAGGTCCTGGTAGGACAGATTGAACGCGGCGGTGACCGAGCGCGCGCCGTCGTCCATCATCATCAGCCGGTCCCGCGCCGCAGCCAGCTCGGCGGCCAGGTCGGCGACAGTCCATTTTCGGTGGTGCAGCCGACCGGCCATCAGCCGGATAGCCAGCGGCAGATACCCGCACAACCGGCTCACCTCGGCCACCGCGGCGTCGGTGGGCGCCAGGCTGGGGCGGGCGGCTACCCGGCAGAACAGCTCAGCAGCCTCGCCGGGAGCCAGAATGTCCAGGCTGATCGACACCGCGTCATCCAGCCCACCCAGCCGACGCCGACTGGTGATCAACACCAGACAATCCGGCCCGCCGGGCAGCAACGACTCCACCTGCTCCGGCCCGGTGGCGTCGTCGAGCACCAGCAGCATCTTCTTGTCCGCCACCCGGTCCCGCCACAGCAACTCCCGCGCTGCCAGGCCCGCCGGGATCTGCTGCGCCGCGACCCCCCTGGCCAACAACAGCATGACCAACGCGTCGGCCGGATCCACCGGGCGCTGCCCGGGGGTGTGGGCGTGCAAGCGAACAAACAACTGCCCGTCGGGGAAATACTGGGCAATCTCGTGGGCGGCGTGCACGGCCAGCGCGGTCTTGCCAACCCCGGCCATCCCGTCGATCGCATGAATCCCCACCACACCCCCACGGCCGATCACCGTCCCCACCACCCGCGCCAACTCCTCTGCCCGGCCGGTGAAACTGGCGATATCGCGCGGCAATGTCCGCATCGCCACCGCTGCGGATACCCCCTGCTTGACCGGCTCTCGGTGCGGCAGCTCGCACAACGCTTGAAACAGCGCCTCGCTGAGCCCTTCGGGAGTGGTGACCGGGGTCAAGCTCAGCCCACAGTCGGCCAGCCGGGCCCGAAACGCCGCCTGCCGAGCCCCGTAATCCCCATCCACGAACAACCCCGACGGGCCCTCAGTCGCCTCCCCCAGCACAAACACCAACCGCGGCAGCCCCGCCTCGGTCGCTTCCTGGAACTCCAGCTCGGTATACGACACCTCCGGAAAATCCCGCACCGGCATCCCATACCGGAAACCCGCGATCAGCACGTACACATCAGCAGCGCGGACCTTCTCCCGGACCAGCTGCGCGGCAGGCTGATCACGGGCAGTGAAATATGCCATCTCCACCACCACATCCCCCGCCCGACTGATCGCCCGTTCCGCCGCCGCCACAAACGACCGCCCCACCGGCAACGCCCGCAACTCCGAGGTATGACTCACAAACACCCGCAGCGGCAACACCATGCCCCACAGCATCCCAGCCACCACATCTCGCACCACAGCCAGGACACCGAAGCCCAACCCAGCTTGAGAACGCAAGCCGAGCACACGGCACCCACCAAAACCGAACTGCGACACACTGGCCACACACCAACGCCCCATTTCGCACAGCGCAACACGGATAGAGCCGCCTACCCAGCCGCACGGCCCACCTGACCGCAATGATGACCGCAACAGTCAGCCCAACACCCCGGCGCGACCAACCCAGCACACACCGGCATCGCCAACCTCAGCTGACACCACCCACGTCGCGAGGGTCCGACCAGGGCCCGCCCGCATCTGTTAATCACCGACCCTCCACCCGCTCCACGCCTCGTACACAGATGATCATCATCAGCGAGCTGTCAGCGAAAGCGGCACGACGAGCCAGCACTGGTTGATCCATACCAGCGCGTAGCCGCAGCTCAGCGGCACACAACGACACTCCCCGGCACGCGAACACACAGCCAATCCGCGTTCACACAAGGGGAGGTCAACCGATCAAGATCAGCAGTCTCGGACCTCCGGCGGGCCTTGCTCCGGGATGGCCCCGGGCTGGGCACGAAAGTGGTGGGGCCGGTCGTCCCTCGTAGGGTTGGTCGCAATCCCCTGCTCGGCTGCGGGACGTGTGCTGTCCATCTCTGCCGCGTAGCGTCCCCGCATCACATCAGTGCGCTCCTGTGCGCTCGTAGCTATCGTGATTTGTGGCGAGGCGTAGGAGTAGCTCTCGCTGTGCCCACGTAACGGTGTAAGTATCTTCCAGAGCCGCAAAGGAATGCACGATGTAACAACGGCGCCTCCTGCGGCTCCTTTGTCACCAGGGGGCGGTTAATCCCTCATGGGACCTACAGACGAACACCGTCGTCTCAGCTCCACCACGGGCGGGCACATGCCTGGGCGGGTGTTGCTGGCCCGGAGGGTGGTGTAGACGGTGGTAGGGCAAGCAGCAATAAAGGAGGCGAATTATGACGCTAGACCAAGCAGGGAGAAAAATTCGGGCCGCATGGATCGCCGGCTTGATTTCTGCGTCCGCAACATTGATTGTCACGTTGGCGGCGATCAGCCAAGGTGGCACTTTTAATCTCCAGGGAACTACGATAAGCACCGGGAACTTCCTCGACGTCTTCTTGATCCTCCTGCTCACGTTCGGTATCTATATGAAGAGCCGAGTGGCGGCCATCGGAATGTTGATCTATTTCCTGATTAGCAAGCTCATCATGTTCACGCTGGCTGCCGGGTTTAACGTAGTAGCCGCGGTTTTTGCGATTGTGTTTTTATATTTTTACTTTGAGGGTACTCGCGGTACAATCATGTACCATCGGCTGCGGCAGAGCGGCAACCAAGCTAACCCGCCTGCGATCCAGCCTGAGAACTGATAACGCGGTACAAGACACGTAGTGACGGCCCGGGCACGGTTGATGCTCAGGTTCTTGCCCCCTAGAGTTCGCTAGGCCGTAGGCCACTGCTTCCTTCCAAGGGTCGTGCTCAGGAGTTGCTCCGTCTGGCCATCACGGGTAGAGACCACCCCTGCGGCACCGCGCCACACCTGGCACGGCCGACCCCCAGTTGGGAGAGATGCCGTCCTCGGGCTGCCGTGTGGTCGGGCTATGCACTGTCGACGGATGCCACACTAGCCCCAGCGTGCAAGATCGGTGAGTGTCGTTGCGGTGGCTCCCGGGTGAAAGGCCAGCAGGCTCGGTGCCGGTGACCCGACATGACCCATCCAAGATCATTGGTGACCCACCAACCACGTCGAGGAGCCTCGTCGGGACATAGGGAAATGATGGGAGCAGGGCCAGGCCCCGGCGGTGAGCTGACGACAGTGGTGACGACAACGCAGACAACAACCTGGCTCCACCAGCACCGTACGGACCCGGCTCGCGACGCAGATCGAGGGCCGGACAGAGCGGTTGCGCGCACCTAGGAGTCAAGTGGGCTCCCGCCTTGATCGTCACACGCCGGGCTGCCACCGCCTGACCGCAACGAGCAGCACCATGCCGCACTCCAGCACCACCCGGCGAACGCCACACGCCCACGTAGAGCGGTCCGATCAGGGACCTGCCTGCATCTGTTAATCGCAGGGTTGTTGGTTCGAGTCCAACTCGGGGAGCAGCCACGACGCGAGGGCCGTTGGAGGATTAATCTGCGCGGTGCCGGATGTGCTCGGCTATCTGGTGGACGTCGTCGTGCTGTTCGACTTGGTATCCGGCCCGTTGCAACCGCAGGATGGTCCGCTCGTCAGCCAGTGCGCTAACCCGGTAGCCTAGGCCGTCATCGATGAGCGTCTGGCGGTAGACATAGATGTGGTGAGCACGGCCGAGATCAGCCATCGCCTCGCGATCGGAGCCGTGGACAATGACGTGGTAGTTCGGCATGTTGCCTGATCTCTCTGACGGGTGTTTCGCGGTGGTGGCAGGGGCAAGGCGGCGACTGGGCGTATAAAGACACGAGTCGGTACAAGACGGTCTAGATACGCGCTGCCTCGGCTGCGGCTACTCCGATCAGGTTCCAGGTGTGATCATGGAGTCCGGGTCCTACCCCCGGCCACAACCCACCACCACAGCCGTGCCGAGCTGGTTTCCGGCGTATCCGGCCACCTCGCTGGCGTCCACGTCGCGATCAGTGATGAGCTGACCATCGCCGCTCCTGGGCGTGGTCGGCTATACGCTAGGTCACGGGGGAGTGTGTAAGCCTCCGCTGGTTTGTCCGTCGTGGTCGTCGGCGGACTGGCTATCGATCCCCAGATCTTGGGTCCGCTGCGAGACTGGCTCCACCGCCTGGCCTGCCGCCCCTTGGTCACTCCCGTTGAGTACGAGATTGCCTGCGGGCAGCGTGCCACGATTGCGGTGGAAGCCGCGCTGGCTGGCCATGTCGATGCCACCGGGGAGCCAGTGGTGATTATCGCGCATGGCTGTGGTGGCCAATGATCGCCCGGTAACTAGCCGGAAATCAACTGGTGCGTCCCATAGGCCAGAGCACGGATCGGCATTGCGGCGTTAGTGATCGGGCCCGTTCTGTTGCTGTTGCCCCAGCGTGTTCTAAAGTGCCCGTGGCGGCGTTCAAATGTTCAATTTATCGTCGTCGCCTGAGGGTGCGCCCATACTCCCACGATCCTACTCGGCCGATGGCCACAACACCGTGGCCGGCATCAGTGCCATCCGACACAGTTCGCGAATATTTCGGCCGTTGCCTGTACGAAGACAGTGCACCCGGTGCTCTCTCTCGGTGGCGCCCTGGATGACCAGAGTGGTGATCTCGGTGTCAACCCCGCTGTTACTTGATCAAACCTCTGGAGGCGTGCTGTGGCCAGCCTTGTCCCGTTCACCATCGATCTCACCGCACACGAGGCCACTCGCCTGGCCGCTGTCCTGGATGCCCTGGGCCCGCGCTGGAATCCAATCGAGATTCTCACCGGCGAGGCTCAGGCGCATCACAGGTTGTATGCCCACCTTGACGCCGATCAGCAGGCCACCTACGACTTGCTCCTGGCCGCCGGTGTGCTGCCCGAGGTCGCGGAGGCCTAAACATGATGCTCGACCCTCACGCAGACATCGGACGCCGGGCCTGGGTGGCCTGCCCGTCGTGTGGCATCAGCCCGGTGTACCTGCTGGACTGCGACATCAACCTGATCTGGCTGCAATGCGGTGCCTGCCTGCGCCGCTGGTGGCACGACACCGGAGTCGGCCACCCGAGAAACCCGGCCCATTTCTTCGACGTCGCTTGACCTACGCGGAGGACAGCTCACAACACCTTGGATGCTGGCAGCCGGGGCGGCTCGACCGGTCGGATCGCGACGTGCCCGGCGGGGTTGCGCCAAGCCTCCCGGCTGGCGTTCCGGAACGCGGCGATCGCTTCATCAACGAAACCCTCGTGGTCCAGTTGCTTGGCCAGCTCGGCGCAGTGCTCGGTGCATTCGTCAACCGAGGTGTTCCCGTCCGGCCCGCTGAGGTACCCGTCCGCGTCCCGCGCGCAGAAGCCCCGCAGCGCCAGCAGGGCATCGAGCCGGTCATCGAATCGGCGCCGGAATCGCTCATCGGCCCGGAGCGTGGCTACCGCCGCCGCGTTGGCCAGGTTCTCCAGGTTGTCATCGTGCAGGGCGTACCACGGCGCGAGTTCCAGGGGCCGTACGTTCTCGACACCGAAAGCGAACTCCCGGGGCACCAGCCTGCCGCGATTTTCCTGGTACACGGTGTAACGCGAACTCGCCGAGCGCGCCCAGTTGCTGCCACACAGCACCAGACCGCCCGGGCGCAGGAGGCTGGCCGCCCAGTCCAGCGCTCGTCGGCGGAAGGCGTGGTCGAAGTACATGAAGACGTTCATGCAGCGGATGACGTCCACGCCGCCCTCGATGCTGACCGAGCCGATCGCGCCGCGCCGCAAAGTCAGGTTTGGCCCCTCGTAGGACCGCAGGGGGTTGCGCACCAGACGGGCTCCATCGCGCTCCACTTCGGCCGGTTCTCCGGTGTCCGCGCGCGGGAGCAGCGGCAGCAGATGATCCAGCAGAGCGCGGAACCGCGCCAGGGTCGTGGCAGGATCGGGGTCGGTGGTGCCGCCGCGATAATAGCCCAGCTGCCCGTCGTCGTGGACGCAGGCGTAGTCACCCGCATGGTCGTAGAGCAGGTACCGGGGCAACGCCGGGTCGACGCCAATCACCCGCCAGCCCGGCAGCCGGGCCGCGCTTTCGGCGGTGGTGAAAGGGGGAAAGCCACAGCCGAGGTCGAGCAGCACCGGCTCCTCACGCGGCTGATGCCAGCTGTTGCCGACGATGTAGGCATCGAGCCGGCGGTGCCGATCCGGCAGGGTGACCGGCGGGACCGCACCGGCCCAGGCGCTCGGCACCGTTCTCGGCGTGCCGAAGCCGATCTGCCACGCGGTGAACACCGACAGGTCGGCGGGCTTAAGCCGGGCCATCCGCATCAGCCGGAACGCGCGATCCGCCAGTGCCTGCGCGTCCGGCCTGGCCGTTTCCAGGCCCGCCAGGGCGGATAATGCCCCGGCGGACAGGTTGTTGTCGAAATAGGCGGCGTTCCATCGGTCCGCGATGCCCGGCACTGTGCCGATGACCTCCATCGACCAAGGGCTGGTTGAGGGATCAGCGGATCAGCTGGCCAGGTTGGCGATCGCCTGCGCCCACAGGAAGAACTTGTTCGTCCCCAGGTCGCGAACCGTAGAGATCCCGAACGCCAGCTTCAGGTGCTCAGCGTCGGTTTCGCTCACGCCCTGTAGCGCCGCCACGGGCGCGTCGGCCAGCTCGGAGATGGTTTTGCCTTCGTACGCTTTGTCCACCTTGCTCGCGATGTCACCCATTGGACGGCAACCTTCCACCCTGTCAACCTGCGGCCCGGCTTAGTCGGTTACCTCCCCCCGAGGATCGTCGCACGTTGTGGGGCGCGCCCGCCACGTTCGCCCAGCGGCAAGGTCAGGCCGACATCGTGCTGAGCCGCTTGAGCACCACATCGGCGTGCAGCGGGACCGAATTCTCCCTGAGCGGGCCCGTGCCGCGCAGTTTCACCGGCACAGAAAACCCGTCTTCGGGTGATTCGGGTATTTGCTCCTCGGGTTCGACGTCGGCTGAGGGGTACGCCTCGCCGGTCCAGACGGTGTTGTCCGGGAGGCGGAGCTCGATGGCGAGGTCATCGTCAGGCTGGTCCGATGTCCCCGATGCATCGCGGGTGTTCACGGACCAGGACACGAGCGGGGCGATCGCTTGAGTGACCTCCAGCGCGCCTGGCCGGAGCGGGCCATCCGCGATGCGGCACATCACATCGATGATCATGTCTTACCTTCCTGTGGTCTGGCCGCCATCTTGCCGTACCTGATCGGCGAGATCGGCCTGGCGTGGTCGCCATACACCCGGGAGAGGCGCGGACAACGCTGTTCACCGCTTTCACCGGCCTGGAGCAGGGGATCGGGAGTATCGTCAGACGGGTGTCGAGCACCCCGCCGGGGCGCCGGCTTGACTTCGTGCACCGGGTGGGAGCGGCGGTGCTCGGAGCAGGCTTGTGCCTGTTCGGGGTGCTCGGGGTCGCCGGTCGGCTGGAGTTTCTCGCGGTGCGGGGACCGGTTATCATGGGGCTGGCCACGAATGGCCTCCTGGCGACGATCTCGCTCATTGTTGGGGGAGTCCTCATCGGGGCCGCTTTTCGTGGTGGCCGGAGTTCCTCGACGATCACCGTGGTGATCGGGGTGTTGTTCCTGCTGTCGGGCCTGCTGAACCTTTTTGTGCTGGACACCGCGTTCAACCTGCTGGCCTTCCGGCTCTCGAATGTGATCTTCAGTTTCATCGCCGGAATGCTGCTGCTCTTCCTCGGCGCATACGGCCGCTTCAGCGGCGGATTGCCCGCTGACAATCCCTACTACCAGCAGCGGCATCGCAACGATCCGCGCCCTGCCGCAGGGGATGCCGCGAGCGTCGAGGCTGGCCTGGATGATGCCGAGCTAGCGGGCGCGGAGCTGGCGGTCGCCGAGGGCCACGCCACCCCGGAACAGGAACTGCTGGTCCTCGACGATGCCCGGCGCCGGGCTGCCCAGGCGCACCGGCATGCCTGGGAGGTCTACCACAGTGGCCGGGCCCGCGAGGCGAACGCTCCTGTCCCTCCGTACTGGCGGGGTGCTTCCTACCGGCCCTGGTCGAGGGGGGCCAAGCCGAGGTCACGCAAACGCGTCGACTGAGCTGACTTGCCAGTGGGATGATCACAACGGTATCCCCGTGATGGGCGGAGATCGGCGTTGGGCTAGCCTCGGCACCCATCCGGGGCGGTAGCTCAGCTGGTCAGAGCAGCGGACTCATAATCCGTCAGGTCGTGGGTTCGAGTCCCACCCGCCCCACCGTTCTGCCAGCGGAAAAACTCGTTTCAAGATCGTAAATTGTGATCTTTGTCCATGAGATTGTGCTTGAATCGCTGTAGAGATAGCTCGATGGACCCGGTTGGGAGGGGGTCGGATTGAACCTGGCGGGGAGTGTTCTGCAAGTATTCATCTCTGCGCATGATCGAGATCGTGACTGATTGAGAGCATGCTCCAGGAGACACACTCTTGGTGCCAAGGGACAGCCTCCACCGCAGCGGAGCCACTTGTTCCTGGGAACTCAGCCTAACCTAATTAAACGAGCCTCGACTGATCCACCCAGGACACGGCTGCTTAGGGGCTACGCGCTTCCACGGCCGAGGGCAGGCTGGACCCACGTCGATCCGGCCTGCCCAATGGGTGGTGACCAGGGCTACGCTGCCCTGCTCCCGATAATGAGTCGATAGATTCCTAGCAGGATCAGTGATCCGATGATTGCGACGATCCAGGTCTGAAGATTCCAGAATGTCTCAAGGCCACGTCCGAAGAAGCGGCTGCCAAGGTAGCCGCCAACGACAGCGCCGACGACGCCTATCAGCATGGTGACGATGCAGCCGCCAGGGTCTCTACCTGGCATGATCAACTTTGCGATGGCGCCTGCAACCAGCCCAAGAACACTCCAGCCGAGAAAGCCCATGATCAGTACTCCCTCCGTGTGCCCGGAGGATCAGTGTGATCCTTTTCAGGACGCCTTGCACGCAGAGTCACACCGCAGCCTGAGCCCATGACCTGGATGGACCTGCTGCACTGGCTACGCTGTGTAGCAATGGGTGGCGGGGGCCGGGAGACATCGGAGCCAGGAGGCTGTATCGACGCCCGCAGTTCCTCTCTTCTATTTTGTCAGCCGTCAGGCTCTAGGTACATAGACGAACCCCTCGACACGGCGGGGT
>DASTBN010000738.1:0-5290 GCA_035712045.1 Pseudonocardiaceae bacterium | reverse complement strand
AAGCCCTCCAGGACTTTCGGCGCGTGCCCGGCGAAGGCCATCACCACCAGCGCGGCGCCGAACAGGCCCAGGCCGACGGTGGCCATGCCGACGACGCCGCCGGTGCGGAAGGCGATCCGCATCGCCTTCTCCCGGCCGCCCGGCTCGTTGGACGCCGCCGCGACCCGGATATTCGCCCGGGTGGACAGCCACATGCCCAGGTAGCCGATCGAGGCCGAGAACAGCGCCCCGGCCAGGAAGAAGACCGAACGGCCGATCCGTTCCATCAGGCCCTCGGCGGGCAGCGCGAACAGCAGCAGAAAGACGATCACCGCGAAGCCGGAGAGGGTCTTGAACTGACGGTTCAGATAGGCGGAGGCGCCTTCCTGGACTGCCCGGCCGATATCTTGCATGCGCGGGGTTCCCTGGCCGGCGCCGAGGACCTCTTTCAGCAGTATGGCCCCGACGGCCAGCGCGGCGAGAGCGACAAGGGCGACCACGCCGACTACGGTGTAATCACCACCGCTCAGCTCAAGGCCCCCGCCTTGGCCGAGGAGAATACGGGACATCGCCCCTCCAGGTCTGTGTTGCATCACCCCGTGGGCGCGCAGCACCCCACTGCGCCATTTCCGTCACGGCGTCCTGGCCGGTCAGTGTAGGCGTGCCCGTAATGCTCGTCTCGCCCGGTGTCGCTAGTGACCTCAGGGGTGCCACCGCGCCGGATGGACCATTAGCGTGCGGGAGAACGCATGTGGCACGGGGGAGGGCAGGGGCGGTGACGCGGAGCGAGGGATGCGGAAAGACCCTGCTGCACCGGCTGCTCACTGGCACCGTGGCGGCTGGCGAATCGCCACTGCGGCACGTCACGACGATCCCCGGCCGGCCGGCGCTCACGGTGGACTGGCCGGCCTGGGTCCCCGCTCCCCTCCGCGTGTCGCTGGCTGATGCGGGCGTGTCGGCGCTGTGGGCACATCAGGCCGCCGTCGCCGAGCTGGCCCGGGCGGGCCGCCACGTCGTGGTCGCCACCGGGACCGCGTCGGGCAAGTCGCTGGCGTACCAGCTGCCCGTGCTCGCTCACCTACTCGCCGATCGGCAGGCCACCGCGCTGTACCTTGCGCCGGCCAAGGCGCTCGGTGCCGACCAGATCCGGGCGGTGACCGCGCTGGGGTTACCCGGGATCCGGGCGGCGGGGTACGACGGCGACACCCCGAGGGCGGAGCGGGACTGGGTGCGCTCGCACGCCCGGTGGGTCTTCACCAACCCGGACATGCTCCATCACGGCCTGCTCGCCCGGCATGACCGCTGGGCGCGGTGGCTGCGGCGGCTGAGTTTCGTGGTGATCGACGAGTGCCACGCCTATCGCGGGGTGTTCGGCTCACACGTGGCGTTGCTGCTGCGCCGGCTACGGCGGATGGCTGCCCGTTACGGCGCGGCGCCAGTGTTCGTGCTCGCCTCGGCGACGGTCGCGGATCCGGCCTCCTCCGCGTCCCGGCTCACCGGCCTGGACACGGTGGCCGTCACCGAGGACGGCTCGCCCCGGGGGGAACGCACCATCGCGCTGTGGGAGCCGCCGCTGCTCAGCGAGCTGACCGGGGAGAACGGTGCCCCGGTGCGCCGCTCAGCCGGTGCCGAGGCGTCCCGGCTGCTGGCTGATCTAGTGGTTGAGGGGGCTCGCACGCTGGTGTTCGTCCGTTCCCGGCGGGGTGCCGAGCTGACCGCGCTGGGCGCCCGGCGGGCGCTGAGCTCCGCCGCGGCCGGTGAGTTCGCCTCCCGGATCGCCGCCTACCGCGCGGGCTACCTCCCCGAGGAGCGCCGGGCGCTGGAAAGCGCCCTGGACTCCGGGGAGCTGGTCGGGGTCGCGTCCACCAACGCCCTGGAGCTGGGCGTGGATATCGCCGGGCTGGACGCGGTGGTGCTGGCCGGTTATCCCGGCACCCGGGCGTCGTTCTGGCAGCAAGCCGGACGGGCCGGACGGGCCGGGTCCGGCGCTTTAGTGGTGTTCGTGGCCCGGGATGACCCGCTGGACACCTACCTGGTGCACCACGGCGCCGCCCTGCTCGGCGCGGCGGTGGAGGCCACCGTGCTGGACCCGGCGAATCCCTACGTGCTGCGCCCGCAGCTGGCCTGTGCCGCCGCTGAGCTTCCGCTGACCGAGGCCTGCGTGGAGTCGCTGGGTGGTGACGCGGCTCGCGGGGTGCTGGCCGAACTGGTCGCCGACGGGACGCTGCGCCGTCGGCCCGGCGGGGGGTTCTGGGCCGCCGCGCGGCAGCGCCCGCACGCCGGGGTGGATCTTCGCGGCTCAGGCGGGCATCAGGTCGCGGTGGTGGAGGCGGACACCGGCCGCCTGCTCGGCACCGTTGACGGTGGATCGGCGCCCGCAGCGGTGCACCCGGGCGCGGTGTACCTGCACCGGGGCGAGTCCTTCGTGGTGGACACGCTGGATCTGGATACCGGCGTCGCGCTGGTGCGCGCTGAGGAGCCAGACTGGCACACCTCGGCGCGCTCCATCACCGATATCCGCGTGGTGTCGGTGCTCTCCCGGCGGGGCTCAGATGGGGTGTCCGTGGCGCTGGGTGAGGTCGAGGTGACCTCCCAGGTGGTGGGTTACCTGCGGAGGCTGCCCTCCGGCCAGGTGCTCGACGCGGTGCCGCTGGAGCTGCCCGCGTCCACACTGCGGACCCGCGCGGTCTGGTTCACCCTCGCCGGGGACGTCCTCACGGCCGCTGGGCTGCCGACGGGCGCCTGGCCCGGTGCGCTGCACGCGGCCGAGCACGCCGCGATCGGCCTGCTGCCGCTGGTGGCGACCTGTGACCGGTGGGACATCGGCGGTGTGTCGACCGCTTGTCATCCCGACACCGGTGAGCCGACGGTGTTCGTGCACGACGGGCATCCCGGCGGGGCCGGATTCGCCGACCGGGCTTATGTCGCGCTGCGGCCCTGGCTGAGCGCCACCCGGGATGCGATCGCCGCCTGCGAATGCCCAGCGGGCTGCCCGTCGTGCGTGCAATCACCCAAGTGCGGCAACGGTAACGACCCGCTGGACAAACCCGGCTCGATCGTCGTGCTGGACGCCGTGCTCGCCGCCCGCGCGGTCCGCGGTGCACCCGAGCGCGACGCACTGCACACATGAGCGCGACACGCCAGAGGGTGGCTCGACGTGATCTGCTCGCCGGTGGTGTGGTGCTCGCCAGCGCGGCGCTGGGAGGCTGCGGCGCACCGGCGCGCGTGCCTGGTGAGGTGTTCAGCCTCGGGGTGGCGTCCGGGGATCCGCTGCCCGACTCGGTGGTGCTGTGGACCCGGCTTGCTCCCGAGCCGCTGGCCGGTGGGGGGATGCCGCCCCGGGCAGTGGAGGTGCAGTGGGAGATCGCCGAGGACGAGGGGTTCCGGCGGGTCGTGCGGCGGGGCACTGAGTGGGCCGTCCCGGAGCTAGCGCACAGCGTGCACGCCGAGCCAGGCGGTCTGCGGCCGGGTGCGTCATATTTCTACCGGTTCCGGGCGGGTGATCAGATCTCACCCGTGGGCCGGACTCGTACCGGCCCGGATCTGGGCAGCTCGCCCGGGCGGCTGCGGCTGGCGTTCGTGTCCTGCCAGGACTGGCAGGGCGGGTACTACAGCGCCTATCGGGGCATCGCCGGGGAGGACCTCGAGTTCGTACTGCACCTGGGGGACTACATCTACGAATACGCTCCCCGCCCGGGGTCTCCCCGCCAGCATGACGGCCCCGAGCTGGATTCCCTGGAGAGCTACCGCAACCGGCACGCGTTGTATCGCACTGACCCCGACCTGCGGGCCGCGCACGCCGCGCACCCGTTCGTCCTCACCTGGGACGATCACGAGGTCGACAACAACTACGCCAATGACATCCCGGAGGACACCACCGGCCCCGCACAGGGCAGCCGCGCGGAGTTCCTGAATCGCCGGGCGCGGGCTTACCAGGCCTATTATGAGCACCTGCCGTTGCGCCGCAGCCAGCGCCCGGCTGGTCCCAGCGCGCTGCTCTACCGGCGGCTGCGCTTCGGTGACCTCGCTGAGTTCGCCGTGCTCGACACCCGCCAGTACCGCACCGACCAGCCTTGCGGCGATGGCATGAAGCCCCGCTGCGCCGCCGCGCTCGACCCGGCCGCCACGATGACCGGCCCGGTTCAGGAACGGTGGCTGCTTGAGGGCCTGGACCGCTCGGGCGCGCGCTGGAACGTGATCGCCCAGCAGACGATGTTCGCCCAGTACGACTTCGCCGCCGGTCCCGATGCGGTGTTCAACCTCGACCAGTGGGACGGCTACGTCGCCGCGCGCGCCCGGATCCTCGGGTTCCTCGCCCAGCGCCGTCCGCCGAACCCGGTCGTGCTCTCTGGTGACATCCACTCCAGCTGGGTGCACGACCTCAAGGCCGACTTCGCCGATCCCCGCTCGGCCACTGTCGGCACCGAGTTCGTCGGTACGTCGATCAGCTCCCGCTTCCCCGCGTCCCTTAGCTCGTCCGTCACCGCCGCGCTGGCGGACAACCCGCACACCAGGTTCTTCAACGGTGATCTGCGTGGCTACATCCGCTGCGACGCGGACCGCCAGCGCTGGACCTCCGCGTTCCGGGTGGTCGACACCGTGCTCACCCCCGGCGCCGCCACCCGGACCTTGGCCGAGTTCACCGTCGAGAACGGCCACCCCGGCGCCCAGCGAGTGTGAGCCATCTCGCCGAGACGTCCTGGGGGCTAGCGTAACTCGATCGGGTGATAAGGTGCACCTGCGGCAGTCCTGATGGTCTCCAAGACGTCGACGAATCAGTGTGTGGTACCACGAACAAGGAGCTGGAGACCGGATGACTAATACCTGGGTGCTCACGCCATGCCGTAGGTCGCGGCTGGGTGAGCTCCGCCGCTCTTTACGTCACCTGAATCACCCGATGGATCGGATCGTGGTGGTGACGACCCTGCCCGGCCCTATCGATCCCGGCGAGCTACCGGGAGCGACGGTGCTGCTCGTACCGGAGACCGGCATCAACATCTCCCGGTGGTGGAACGCCGGCTTGGACTGGATTTCCGAGCACCACGAGGTCGGGCGGTATGAGGTGCTGTGCCTGCACTCCGACGTGCGCGTCGAGTGGTCCACGCTGGCGCGCCTGCGGTCGGTGCTGCGCGGGTACAACCTCGCGATGGTCGGCCCGGATTACCGCAGGGTGGCGACCAGCTCGGTCGAGACCCGATACGACCTGGACGCGTGGTCGCCGGAGCACCGCATCCCCGGGGACTGCGCGCTGGTGGCGGGCGAGCTCGGGCTGCGATTCGACGAGCAATTCCGCTGGCGCTACGCCGACGAT
>DASTBN010000737.1:0-4019 GCA_035712045.1 Pseudonocardiaceae bacterium | reverse complement strand
GATCAGCGTGCGCAGTTCGTCCATACCCGCGACGGGGCCGAGGACGGCTACCCGGCCGTCTTCCACTGCGGCGGTCTCCTCGGCGAACAGCGCCGGGAGGTCCCGCGTCAGCGCGTGAACTTGGATGATCCGGGGCGGGACGCCGGTGTGGCGCACTGAGCGGGGTGGCGTGATACCGGCGTCGATCGCGGCGAGGACCTGATCGGCCAGTGCGGCGACCTCGGCGGGATTGCGGTAGTTGACAGTCAGCTGCTCCAGGCGCCACCGCTGCTCCACGTAGGGCCGCAGCATCTCGGCCCAGGATCCCGCGCCGGAGCGGTTGCCGGTCTGGGCGAGATCCCCGACCACCGTCATGGAGCGGCTCGGGCAGCGGCGCATGAGCACCCGCCAGGCCATGGGGGACAGCTCCTGGGCCTCGTCGATGATGATATGGCCGTAGGTCCAGCTCCGGTCGGCGGCGGCGCGCTCGGCGGTGCTGTCGTAGTTACGCGCGCGCTGCCGGTCCGCCAGCCGGTCGGCGTCGATCAGATCGGTGGCGCGCAGCAGCTCCGGATCCAGGTCCTCATCGAGATCCAGGATGTCCAGCACACCCTGGGCATACTGCAATTCCGCGCGCAACGCGGCGGCCTCCCGGGCGGCCTGCTCGCTGCCATCGGACCCGAGCAGCTCAGCGGCCTCATCCAGCAGCGGGACGTCAGCGGCGCTCCACACCTCATCCGGGCTGGCACCCGGATCGGGCGCGGCGCGGGCCAGCAAGTCGCGATCACCGTCCGGGAGCACCCGATGGGTGGCGCTGGCTAGCCGGTCCGGGTCGGCGAAGAGCTCGGTGAGCAGCCGCTCAGGGGACAGCGTCGGCCACAGGGATTCCAGGGCGGCACCCAGCTCACGGCTTTCCCGCAGCTCGGCGCGGATATCCGCCAAGTCCTCCCGGCTCAGCACGCCCGGGCCCAGCCCGGCGAAGGAGCCAGCGATCTGGCTGGCCAGCGCGCTCACCATCTCCTGCCGGAAGATCCGCTTGGCCTCGTTATGCGGTCGGCGGGAGCGCCGGGCCCGGGTCCGGGCTGGCTGGCAGACGGCGCGGTCGAGCCGGACCAGTTGGCCGTCGATGGTGAGCTCGATCGGCTGCGGCGGGACGATCTGGCGGTCGCGTACCGCGGCGGCCACCACCTTCGCCATCTCCAGGCGGCCCTTGACCTCGGCTGTCTCCGCCGACTCAGCGCGACGGGCGTTCAGCCCGGGGTGCAGCTGCGCCGGCGTGCACAGCAGCACGCTGGTCTCGCCGAGTGAGGGCAGCACGTGCTCGATGTAGCGCAGGAATGTCGCGTTCGGGCCGACGACCAGCACGCCCCGCTTGGCCAGCTGCCGGCGGTGGGTGTAAAGCAGGTAGGCGGCCCGGTGCAAGGCGACTGCGGTCTTGCCGGTCCCCGGTCCGCCTTGCACGACCAGCACACCCTGCGGTGTGGCGCGGATGATCCGGTCCTGCTCGGCCTGGATCGTCGCGACGATGTCAGACATGTGGCCGGTGCGGGTCTGCGCCAGCGCGGCCATCAGGGCCGCCTCGCTGGTCAGGCCGGTGGATGATGGCTGGGTGGCGGAGACGTCGGAGAGATCGAGTACCTCGTCGTCGACGCCGAGGACCGTGCGGCTGCGGGTGCGGATATGCCGGCGCCGCCGCACGCCTTCGGGGCGGGCAGCGGTCGCGGTGTAGAACGGGCGCGCTGCGGGCGCCCGCCAGTCGATGAGCAGCGGCTGGTAGTCGCGCTGCTCATCGAGCAGGCCCAGCCGCCCCACGTAGCGCTGTCCCGTGCCGCCGTCGTCCCCGCTTTCGCCCCCGTCTTCGGCACAGTGCAGATCCAGGCGCCCGAAGCACAGGCCTTGCTCCACGCCATCCAGGGTGGCCAGCTGCTGCGAGTACATCGCCGCGGCGGCGTCCCGCTCGGTGAGTGCCTGCGGGGTGCCGGTGGTGGGTGCCCGCAGCACTTCGGCGAGCCGTGCCGCAGTGTAACGGCGGCGCTCGTCGAGATGGCGGTACAGCAGGGTGAGGTAGTCCTGTTCCAGCGCCACATCGACCGCTGAATCAGGGGCTACACCGGGGGCTGTGCGGGATACCGACACGCGATACATTCACCTTCTGTGACGGGACTACAGCGGCGAGACTGGAATGGAGGGCAGCCGCGAGGTCTGGCGGCGCCGACTTTCCAAGGTACCAAGACCCGTGACAGCAAGTGGCGTGATCGATGCCTCACGCAGCGCGCCAGCTCACTTGCCGAGGACCTTGCCGAGCACCTGCCCGATGTTGAGCAGCGAGTGGCTGTCACCCGACCCGCCGTAGCTACCCCCGCCACCCGCAGGGCCGAACAGTCCCCCATCGGTGCGGGCAAGGGACAGCACGGTCCGCGCGGGCAGCAGCTCGATACGTTGCTCATCGATCCCGGCGTGGCTGATCAGTTCAGACATCGCAAACCCCCAAGCTCGTGACCAGCGGCAGGCGCCGGTTCTGTAGGTCATCTACGGTGCCCCTGACGGCGTGCGGTAGCAATCCGTAGTACCGCCTAACTCCGCTTTCACCTACCACGTAGGCAGGCGGCGTCAGCCGATAAAAACGCGGCCGGTGTAGCGTTCCCCGATCAGCGTGGGCATCCGGGACCACCCCGCGCGGGGGACCGTCATTATCCGCACATCGACCAGCCCGGTGGGATGGGCGTATACCAATTCCTCCACATGCCCCCAGCGGAGCGTGGGAACGCCCGGCGGGTCGATCCGCGCGGGCCGCTCGAGAAGCGTGCTGGTCCGGTCCACCTGCAGCAGGGTGCCGCCGTTGTCCGGGAAGACCGCGTTGTCCACGATCGAATCCTCCAGCCCGTCCCCGGCCCGCAGCCGCAGCGCCGGCGGCTGGGCCAGGCCGTCGCGGATCGCGACCTGATCCTGGCAGGGCCACAGCCCGGCGGAGACCTGGTCGGCGAACACCGGCCGTCCCGCGATCACCTCGGCGACGCCGCGCGGCGCGGCCAGTCGCGGCGGCCCGATGGCCAGCCAGCTGTCCGGGCCGAGCTGGCGATCCTCGGCGGTGATCCGGACCACCTCCGGCGCGGCCAGGCCGGCCGCGCGCAGCGGAACCGTCAGCTCAGTCCAGTCCTGCTTGTTCCTGGCTGGGTTGACCTCGGCTGGGTTGGTCCTGGGGAGCAGCGCTACCGCGCGCACCTCATCCCGGGCGCCCCGGACTTGCACCGTGATCCGCTGGGCGGCGGTGAGGGTGCCGCGCACCGGCACCACGATCCAGGCGCCCGCCGGGCTGGCACCGGGCAGGGGATACCAGGGTGTGGCGAGGGTGCCGGTACCGGAACCGCCGGTGATGTCGTCATCCCAGCGCTCGCCCGCCGGGACCGGGTTCGCTCGCATGTCCCCGGTGAGCGTGGCGCTCCCGATGGGAGGCCCGAGACCAGGGTTGACGTCGCTGAGTACCCGCACCGCGCTGGCCAGCCCGCACGGCGCCCCGGTGAGCGCGCGCAGGTTCATCAGCGCCACCGAGGTGCCCGGATACTGGCGCAGTGGCGCGAGGGCAAACACCACCAGCATGAGGGTCACTCCCAGGCCGGTCGCGGCGGTCAGCACCGCCCGGTCCGGCCCCGGCCGGGTATTGCGGCCCAGCCACCACCAGCCCAGGGCGGCGATCGCCACCCACAACAGCGGGTTGCGCAAGGCCAGCGGCCCCACCGCCGGCGCCAGCATCCGCTGCTCATAGGGGGTCAGGTAGTAGAGATGGTTCCCGAAAGGCTGACCCCAGTCAGAGAACGGGCGCCACAAGTTCGGCCCGGCGAAGGCCACTGAGGCTGCGGCGATGAGCCCGCCAGTGCCGATGACCGCGGCCGCGGCCGCGCTTCGCCGGGGCAGCGGAGACCGGATCACCGCAGCGGTCAGCAGAACCGTAGCGGGAGCGGCGATCGCCCCGAAGTGGTTCACCCACTTCGTCGGAGTGAGCGCGACGCAGGCCAGGCTCAGCGCGGTGACGGCGGCGGCGG
>DASTBN010000736.1:0-7499 GCA_035712045.1 Pseudonocardiaceae bacterium | reverse complement strand
GCCATCGCCGAACGACAGCGGTGGAAAGCCGAGTACATCGCGGCTCAACTCGCCGCCGGGGAGCCGCCCGGCGACTGTTCGGCAACTCGTGATCAAGCCGCGTGAGAGGGGAGAGTCATGCAGCAGTACCTGACCGTCTCAGAGACAGCCGTCTACCTGAATATCTCCGAGCGGTTCGTGCGGCGGCTGATCGCCGAGCGGCGAATCGCCTTTCACCACGTTGGCCGCCATGTGCGCTTCGCGATGACCGATCTCGATGACTGGCTAGCCGCGAGCCGGGTGGAACCGATCACCGCGAGGACAGCATGCCGTGGCCTGCGGGGGGTGGCGTAATGGCCAAGAAACGAGGGCGCCGTCGATTCGGCTGGGTTCGCAAGCTCCCCTCTGGCCGACACCAAGCCAGCTACCTTGGGCCGGACGGCCGACGTCACGTCGCGCCGCAGACCTTCGATTCGGAGACCTCGGCCGACCGGTGGCTGGTCCAGATCGAGGGAGCGATCCTGCGGCGGGAGTGGTTCGATCCTGAGCGAGCAAGGGTACCGCTGCGGGAGTATGCGGAGTCCTGGATCGAGCAGCGTCCGGGACTGCGGCCGAGCACGAAGGCGCTCTATCGCCGGCTGCTCGACCGCTACATCTCACCGAAGATCGGTTCGGCCCACCTGAGCGCGATCGATACCCCGATGGTCCGGCAGTGGCGCTCGGACCTGTTACGAGCGGGAGTGTCCGAGTCGATGGCGGCCAAGGCCTACCGATTGCTACGGGCTGTGCTGATGACAGCGACCGTCGAAGACAAGATGATCCCGGGTAACCCCTGCCAGATCCGGGGCGCTGGCGTGGAGAACGCCGAGGAACGGCCGGTGCTGTCGGTGGCGGAGGTGTTTGACTTGGCCGACCGGATGAAGCACCCGCGCTATCGGGCTCTGATCCTGCTTTCGGTGTTCGGCACGCTTCGCTGGGGCGAGGTCAGCGCACTGCGCCGCCGTGACCTCGCACCGGATGGAAGCTGGGTCCGGGTGGCTGGCGCTCTGGTGGAACTGCGCGGGCAGGGCCTCGTCTACGGCCCGCCGAAAGCGAAAGCGAGCTTACGCACCAACGCGCTTCCGGAAGCAATCCGGCCGGTGATCACCGAGCATCTGGCCAAGTATGTGGAGAAGGGCCCGGACGCGTGGGTGTTCACCGGTGACCGGGGCAACCCGATTCGCAGCGGCAACCGTAATCTGCTTACCGGCTGGAAAGAGGCGACCACCGCGATCGGCCGACCAGGTTTGCATTTCCATGATCTGCGGCACACCGGGAACACCCTCGCCGCGCAAACTTACGTCAGCACCAAAGACCTCATGGCACGGATGGGCCAGGACAGCCCCCGCGCCGCGCTGATCTACCAGCACGCCTCCCGGCAGATAGACCAGACCATCGCCACCAAGCTGAGCGCGCTCATCGAGGGCAACAACAAGACGATCAAAGATCCGGATGAGGACGGAGATGACGGCGCATCCGGTGTTCTAGTACCCGCTCGCTAACAGCACACAGACAGCACGCCGGAAAAATTGACCACCAACGGCAAAGGCCCAGGAACGCAGAGAATACCCTCTGACCTGGGCCTTTGCCGTGGAGCGGGTGACGGGAATCGGACCCGCGTCTAGAGCTTGGGAAGCTCTCATTCTACCATTGAACTACACCCGCAGCGGCTGCTGAGTTTAGCACGGACGCCGGCCGCCTGGAGGTGCCGGTGCGCCCGGCTAGGGTGACGCCGTGCTGCTGTCCGACCGTGACCTGCGAGCCGAGATCGACGCTGGGCGCCTGGGCGTCGAGCCGTTCGACGAGAAGCTGCTCCAGCCCTCCAGCATCGACGTGCGGCTGGACCGCTTCTTCCGGGTTTTCGTCAACACCCGCTACACCCATATCGACCCCGCGCAGCAGCAGGATGAGCTGACCTCGCTGGTAGAGCCGGAGGGCGACGAGCCGTTCGTGCTGCACCCCGGCGAGTTCGTGCTCGGCTCGACGTTTGAGCAGATCACCCTGCCCGATGATCTGGCCGGCCGCCTCGAAGGCAAGGCGCTCGCGGTCGACACTCCGGTCCCCACACCACACGGCTGGCGGACGATGGGCGAGCTGCGGGTCGGCGACGAGGTGTTTGGCGCGGACGGCCGCCCTTGCCGGGTAGTCGCCGCGACCGGGGTGATGATCGGGCATCCCTGCTATGAGGTGCTGTTCTGTGACGGCCAGAGCATCGTCGCGGACGCCGGGCACCAGTGGCTGACCTCGACCGTGTCAGCCTGCGGGCGGGGCGGTAACGCGGCCGTCCGCACTACCGCTGAGCTGGCCAATTCGGGGTGCGCCCAGCATCACGTCGCACTGGCCGACGCGGTGCGGTATCCCGAGCAATCGTTACCGATCGACCCGTATGCCCTGGGCATCCAGCTGGGTGAGGACACCGGCGGCCCCGCCGGAATCACCCTCCGCGCCGGCGACGAGCGCGTGCCCGAGCTTTACCTGCGCTCGGCGGTGCCGCAACGGCTGGCGCTGCTGCGGGGCCTGATGGATTCCGGGGGCCACGTCGGCGGCGGGGGCCGTTGTGAGTTCACCAGCATCCGGGAGGATCTCGCCGACGCGGTACTCGAACTGGCGGCGGGCCTGGGAATGAGCCCGGTCAAGCGGAAGACGACGCTGGCTTCCCAGGGAATCGATCACGGCGTGGCGTTTCAGGTGCGGTTCATCCCCCGCCTGATCGTATTCCGGATGGAGCGGAAAGGAGTCAGGCTGACAAGCCGGCCGGCCCAGCGCTTCCGGACGATCGTTGACGTTCGCCAGGTGGCGACGCGCCCGGTGCGCTGCATCGAGGTCGACGCGGGAGACGGTCTCTTCTTAGCCGGGCCAACCTTCATTCCCACCCACAACTCCAGCCTCGGCCGGCTCGGCTTGCTGACGCACTCGACAGCGGGCTTCATCGACCCCGGCTTCACTGGCCACATCACCCTGGAACTGTCCAACGTCGCCAACCTGCCAATCACGCTGTGGCCAGGAATGAAGATCGGCCAGCTGTGCCTGTTCCGGCTCTCCAGTCCCGCCGAGCATCCCTATGGCAGCGTCCAGGCCGGCTCCCGGTACCAGGGCCAGCGGGGACCCACCCCGTCCCGGGCCTACCTCAACTTCCAGCGCACCGACACCCGCCGCTGAATCGTCAAGGATCGCTTGACGAAACCGGGGTGTCAAGGCATGGTTGACGTATGACTCTTGATGAACTCATCGCACAGACCCGCAGCAACGCGGTGAGCCTCGAGCCGATCGTGCTCCTCGCCACCGCGGCACAGCGGCAGCAGGAGCTGAGCGATCTCGGGGAGAAGCTGCTCGACCACTTCGTCCAGGAGGCCCGGGCCGCGGGCTGCTCGTGGTCTCAGATCGGCACCGCACTGGGTGTCACCAAGCAAGCCGCCCAGCAGCGTCATTCCATGCTGCGCTCGCTGATCGGGAAGTTCACCAGCGGTGTGGAGTCCCTGGGGCACCTGTTCAAGCGATTCACCCACAGCGCCCGGCAGGTGGTCGTGCTCGGCCAGGACGAGGCGCGAGCGCTGTGCCACGATCACATGGGCACCGAGCACCTGCTGCTGGGCCTGCTCGCCGAGGGCGAGGGCATCGCCGCGCGGGCACTCCAGGAGGCTGGCATCACTCTGGACACCGCCCGCGCCAAGATCGCCGAGGCTGTGCCTCCTGGAGAGGGAGCGCGGCAGGGTCACATACCGTTCACCCCCCGGGCCAAGAAAGTGCTGGAACTGGCCTTGCGGGAGTCGATCCAGCTGCGCCATGACGTCCTCGGCACCGAGCACATCCTGCTCGGGCTCATCCGGGAGGGTGAGGGCGTGGCGGCTCAGACACTCATCAGCCTGGGCACCGAACTCAGCCAGCTCCGCGAGAACGTCCTGATCCTGCTGGCCTCACGCAAGACCGGCTAGCGCTCGTCAGCCAGCCGGCGGATCGGCCCGCTTGACGCTGCTGAGCAGCAGCTGAGCGACGTCGACCACCTCGGTGGTCTGACCGGCGGAATCCTCGGACTGGCGCGCGGTGAGACCGTCGGTGAGCATCACCCGGCAGAACGGGCACCCGGTGGCGATCGCGGAGGCACCGGTAGAGATCGCCTCGTTGACCCGGTTGTCGTTGACCCGCTGGCCGATGCGTTCTTCCATCCACATCCGCCCGCCTCCGGCGCCGCAGCACATCGAGCGCTGACCGTGCCGGGGCATCTCGGTCAGCCGCGCGCCGGCGGCACCGGCCAGCTCGCGCGGTGGTGAGTACACCTCGTTGTGCCGACCCAGGTAGCACGGGTCGTGGTAGGTGATGCTGCGGCCCTCGGCGGCCGGTACGGGGGTGAGCTGACCGGCGCGGACCAGCTGATTGAGCAGCTGGGTGTGGTGCATCACCTCGTAGTGGCCCTCAAGCTGCGGGTATTCCCGGCCAAGGGTGTTGAAGCAGTGCGGGCAGGTCGTCACGATCTTCCGGCGGCCGGGTGGGCGGCCCTCGAACGCGGCGTTGAGCGTCTCGACGTTCTGCGCGGCGAGCATCTGGAACAGGAACTCGTTGCCGCAGCGGCGGGCCGGGTCGCCCGTGCAGGTCTCGCCGGGGCCGAGCACCACATAGCTGACCCCGGCGCGGTGCAGCAGCTCAGCGGTGGCCCGCACGGTTCGCCTCGCCCGGTCGTCGAAGGCGCCGGCGCAGCCGATCCAGAACAGGTATTCCACCTCCTCGGGCAGCGCCTCCCCGGTGAGCCGGGGGACCTCGAAGTCCAGCCCTTTCGCCCAGTCCATGCGGGCGGAGGAGTTCTGTCCCCACGGGTTGCCCTTGTTCTCCAAGTTGCGGAACAGAGTTCCCAATTCGGTGGGGAACTCTGATTCGATCATCACCTGGTGGCGGCGCATGTCCACGATGTGGTCGACGTGCTCGATGTCCACCGGGCACTCCTCTACGCAGGCCCCGCAGGTGGTGCACGACCACAGCACGTCCGGGTCGATCACCCCGCCGGCGTCGGCACCGCCGACCAGGGGGCGGGCGGCTTGTTCCGGGCCCGATCCGGTGACGCGGCCGAAACCGGACTCGGGCACGTGGCCGTTCTCCGCGGCCAGCGCCAGGGCGTCGACGTCCTCGGGCACCGGCTGGTCATCTAGGAGGTAGGGCGCCTTGGCGAACAGATGGTCCCGCAAGTCCATGATCACGAGCTTGGGAGACAGCGGCTTGCCGGTGTTCCACGCCGGGCACTGGCTCTGGCAGCGGCCGCATTCGGTGCAGGTCGCGAAGTCCAGCATGCCCTTCCAGGTGAAATCCTCGATCTTGCCCCGGCCGAAGGTGTCGTCCTCGCCGGGATCGTCGAAGTCGATCGGCTTGCCGCCGGATTCCATCGGCAGCAGCGGGCCGAGCGCTGTCGGTGTCCGCTTGGCGGCGACGTTGATCGGCGCGATGAAAATGTGCAGGTGCTTGGAGTACAGCACGATCATCAGGAACGCCAGCATGACGCCGATGTGGGCCAGCAGCCCGATCGTCTCCAGCACCTGGTTGGCCGCTGCGCCCAAGGGAGCGAGCAGCGCACCGGCGGCTCGCGAGGCGAACGCGCCACTGGCGTAGGGGAAAGTGCCGGTGTTGACCTCGGTGCCGCGGAACAGGAACAGCGTCCAGATCACGTTGAAGATCATGAACAGGATGAGCCAGGCACCGCGGGTGTGCGAGCCGTAGAAGCGCGACGCGCGATGGTGGCGTTCCGGATTCTGCCGCAGCCGCAGGACCGCGAAGGTGACGATCGAGGTCAGTACGGCGAGGGCGATGACGTCTTGCAGGAAGCCCAGGACGGGTGAGTGCCCGATCAGCGGGATGGCGAAGCGCTCGTCAAACAGCGCGCCATAGGCCTCGATGTAGACGGTGAGCAGCAGGACGAAACCCCAGAACGTGAAGAAGTGCGCCAGCCCGGGGATCGTCCATTTCAGGAGCCTCCGCTGCCCGAACACCTCGGTCAGTTGGGTCCCCAGGCTGAAATGACGGTTGGCCGACTGCCCGGAGCGGATCAGCGCGTACAACCGGTCCACCCGACGGGCGGCGAGGACGAGCGTCAGGACGGTCAGCCCCAGGCCGATCACCGCTCGCGCTGTCATCACGGCGTTCACCTCCCCGCAGTATGCCCAGCGATACCAGCACCGTAGCTGGGGACTGTTGGAATCCTCGACCGCATGCCGAATCCCGTTCCGTAGGGTTACAGGTGAGTTGTACGTGGCCGATAGGGCGGCTAGGTCGGACAGGCGGATGCGGAGCAGATCGGATGACGGCATCTCAGCCGGTGTGCGTCGGCGATGTTCGCCGACTGGCCGAGACGGCTGTGCCACCCGAGGTGTGGGACTTCGTCGAAGGCGGCAGCGGCGCTGAGCTCACCCTGGCCAGCAACACCCCGGCGCTCGAGAGCGTAGCCGTGGTGCCGCGAGTGCTGACAGGTGTGTCCACCAGCGACACCTCGGGCACGCTGCTTGGCCGACCCGTGGCGATGCCGGTCGCGGTCGCGCCGATGGCCTACCAGCGCCTGCTGCATCCCGACGGTGAGCTCGCCGCCGCTCGCGCGGCCCAGGACGCGGGCGTGCCGTTCATCCTCAGCACGCTGAGCAGCTGCCGGATCGAGGAGGTCACCGCGACCGGTGGGACCACCTGGTTCCAGCTGTACTGGCTGCGTGATGAGGAACTGACCAGCGAACTCGTCCGCCGGGCGGAACGGCACGGCTGCTCGGCGATCGTGCTCACCGTGGACGCGCCTATCCTGGGTCATCGGCTCCGCGACGTACGCAACGGCTTCACGCTGCCGCCCGGCGTGCGCGCGGTGAACCTCGACGCGCCCGATGACGAGGCTCACGTGCCGATCAGCGGCACGTCCGCGGTCGCGACCCACGTCGCCGCCATCTTCTGCGCCGAGCTGAGCTGGCGGCACCTGGCACGGTTGCGCGAGTGGACGACGCTCCCGCTGGTGGTCAAGGGGATCCTGGACCCGAGGGACGCCCGGCACGCGGTGGACACCGGTGCCGACGCGATCGTCGTGTCGAACCACGGGGGGCGCCAGCTGGACGCGGCGCCACCGAGCGTCGTCGCGCTGGGCCCGGTGATCGAAGAGGTCGGCGGCGCGTGCGAGGTGCTGCTGGACAGCGGCGTGCGCGGCGGAACCGATGTGCTGCGAGCGATAGCGCTCGGCGCCTCTGGGGTGCTGGTGGGCCGCCCGGTGCTGTGGGGACTCGCCGCAGCGGGTGAGGCGGGTGTGCGGAGAGTGCTCTCGTTGATCCACGCGGAGCTCAGCGAAGCCATGACCCTCGCGGGCTGTGCTGACCTCGCCGCAACGGGCGAGCTGCGCACGGCGGAGGTGCGCTCATGCGCTCGGCACGGCTGATCCGCGCGGTTGTCCCGTAGAGACTGAAACCGGGATCACAGCCGCGCCATAGGGTCTAGCTCTCGCGCCTCTGCTCCGGCGCCGCGTAACGCGGGCTCCC
>DASTBN010000735.1:0-4185 GCA_035712045.1 Pseudonocardiaceae bacterium | reverse complement strand
GGCCCGCTCGGGTTCGTGATCCGGCGCATGTTCCCCTCCTTGCAGCTCTCGGTTGGACGCGAACTGCTGGAGGCCGGTGTCGCCGTCCTGGCCGTCGTGGTGCTGCTCTTCGTCTCGTTCTGGCTGATCACCCGGCTCGAGAGCCACCGGATGGAATTCCTTCGCAGCAGGGTGTTCAGCGCGGTGTCGATCGGGTCAGCCGCGACGTTCGTGCTGGTCGGGTTCACCGCGATTCTCCGGGAAGGGCTGGAAACCGCGCTGCTTTACCAGGCTCTGGCCGAGTTCGGCAAGGGACTGGGCTGGTGGATCGTGATCGGCCTGGCGGCCGGGCTCGCCTCGCTGGCGGTGGTGTCCTTGCTGATCTTCGTACTGGGACGGCGGCTGCCCGTGAAGGCGTTCCTGGCGGGTGCGGTCGTGCTGCTGATGGCGACCTCGGTGGCGTTCCTCGGCAACGCGGTGCGCAGCCTGCAGACAGCCGATCTGATCGCGCTCACTCCCATCCATGGGCTGCCGGATGCGCCGATCTTCCTGTCCCAGGCGCTGGGGTACTGGCCTAGCGTGCAGACCCTGGCCACCCAGGCGGTGCTGGTCACGGTATACGCGCTGGGCGCGACCTGGGTGCTGATGGTGCGCCCGCGGGCGCGGGTAGGAGGCTGAATGCACGTCCGGGTGGGCGCCGACGTCGGCGGCACGTTCACTAAGGCGGTCGCGGTCGATTCCGTGACCGGTGAGCTCGCCGGGCGTGCTGTGGTGCCCACCACCCACGGTCACCGTGACGGGGTGTCCGCGGGCGTGGTCGATGTGGTCGCGAAGCTGGTCGCCGAGGTGGGTGCGGAGGCCATTGAGCTCGTCACCCACTCCACGACGCAGGCGGTGAACGCGCTGCTGGAGGGCGACACCGTGCCGGTCGGTGTGCTCGGCCTGGGCCGCGCCCCCTACGTGCGCAAGGCCCGTCACCGGACCATGATCCGCAAAGCGGCCGCGCACGAGTTCATCGATCTGTCCGCGGGCTTCGATGACGACGCCGCCCGCCAGGCGCTGACCCGGCTGGCCGAAGCCGGCGCGCGGGCCGTGTGCGTGGCCGAGGCGTTCGCCCCGGACGATTCGACCTGCGAAGACGCCGTCGCGGCACTCGCCGCCGAACTGGGCCTGCCGGTCACCACATCCTCTGGGCTGACCGGCCTTTATGGCCTGGAACTGCGCACGATCACCGCCGCGCTCAACGCCTCGATCCTGCCGATCGCGCTGCGCACCGCCGAGGTGGTGGAGGCGGGAGTCGCCGCCGCGGGACTGACCTGCCCCGTCATGGTGATGCGCGGTGACGGCGGCGCCACCGACCTGAGCGGATTCCGCGCCGCGCCAGCCCGCACGCTGTACTCCGGGCCAGCCGCCTCGGTCGCCGGAGCGCTGCGCACCCTGCGCATCGGCGACGGGGTGATCGTCGAGGTCGGCGGCACCTCCACGAACGTCGCGGCGATCACCGCGGGGCGTCCCGCGCTGTCCTACGTCCGGGTCGCGGGGCAGGCCACCGCGGTCCGCGCGCTGGACGTGCAGGTCGCCGGGGTCGCCGGGGGATCGATGCTGCGGGTTCGCCGGCGGCGGGTGCATGGTGTCGGGCCGCGCAGCGCGCACATCGCGGGGCTGACCTACTCATGTTTCCTGGCACCGGAGCGGCTGACCGGCGCGCGCCCGGAGACCATCGCGCCGCGCCCGGGAGACCCGGATGACTATCTGACTCTCCGGCTGGCCGATGGCAGCGCGGCCGCGCTCACCAACACGTGCGCGGCCAACGCGCTGGGGCTGGTCCCGGACGGCGACTACGCCGCCGGGCACCGGCGCTCCGCCATCGCCGCCATGGACATCGCCGGCCAGGCGCTGAAACTGCCCGGTACCGAGCTCGCCCGCCGCATGATCCAGGCCTCCATCGAGGCGCTCGCCGACCTCGTCACCGCGGTCGCCAGCCAGCACCAGCTCACCCAGCCGGCCCTGATCGCTGTCGGGGGCGGGGCCAGCGTGCTGGGTCGGCCGCTGGCCGAGGCCCTGGGGCTGGATTGCCGGATACCCCCGCACGCCGAGGTGATCTCGTCGATGGGGGACGCGTTGTCGCTGGTCCGCGCCGAGCGGGAGCGCACCGTGGCGCGATCTGACACAGCCGGGGTCGACGCCTTGATCGCGGAAGTGGAAGCCGAGGCACTGGCCGCCGGCGCGGCACCTGGCTCGCTGCAGGTCCAGGTCAGCCAGATCGGTGATCGCGGCGCGGTCCGCGCGGTGGCGGTGGGCGCGCTGGTGCTCGGCTCCGGCGTGGTGCCCGGGCGGCCCCCGCTCAGCCGCGAGGCCATCATCGACGTGGCGCGTGCCGCGGGGGCCTCGGAGCGGGTGGAACAGGCCGGGAGGTTCTGGCTGAGTGTGCTGGATGGCCGGGTGCTGCTGCTCGACCGGTTCGGTGACACCGCCCTGGACGCGCGGGGAGAGGCGATTCTGGTGAAAGACGGCCAGCCGGTGGAGGCTGCGGTCGAGTCGGCGGTATCCCGCCATGTCCGCAATGTCGGACCGGTCAGGGTACAACCCACCACCTGGGTGGTCCAGGACGGCCGGATCCGCGAGCTGGCCGAGCTGGACGCGATCGGAGACGTCTTGGCGGCCGGTGCGGCCGCGGTCATCGTCGGGCGGGAGTAAGCGGCATGGCCATTTACACACCGAGGGCTCAGCGGCGCCGTCAGATGCTGATCCTCACCGTGGCGGCGTTCCTGCTCGGCGGCCTGCTGGGCGGGGTCGCGGGCCGGCTCGCCGCGCCGACCCCGGCGGATCAGGTGGCCGCCGTGCGGGAGCAGGCCCGGCAGACGTCGTCCCAGCTGCGTGTGCTCTCCGTGCACTTCGGGGAGAAGACGGCGTCGCTGGCGGCGGGCGGTGACGCTGGCGCCGGGCTGGCGCTGCGGCGCGCCGACGACGAGCTCACCCAGGCGCTGGCGGACGCTCCCTGGATCACGGCTGAGCAGGGCGCGAAACTCCATCACGACCTCCAATCGCTCGAGCGCGCGACTCACGACGGGGCGACCGCGCCCCCCTTCGCTGATAATGTCGACCGATTGGCCAAAGACATCGATACCACCTTCGGGCTCGCCTCGGCCGCGTCATGATTCGCTCATCACGGGCCGCGAAATAGTCTCCTGATCCTTGATTGCCTGTTTCTTAACGGTGTTTCGCGGGAATGCCGTACGGCGTCTGGGCGTGACCGGTCGGCGCCTGGCACTGTTATTTCCGGTCGTGTGGTGAGGAAATAGTCTTATGACTACCCAGTTAGCGTCATTCGACGCGTCCCGTTCCTCCGCGGCAGGTGAATCAGGGTTAGGGGTGCACTCTGTCGCTCAACTCGTCGCTACCGCGGCGTGCGGGGTGCACAGAGTGAACGATCAGTTCTTCACCGTGAACGCCACTCTCGGTGACGATGGATACATCAGCGTGGAAGTCACCCAGGTACAATTTGCTGGCGAGAACGCCACCGTCCGGGTGCTGCTTTACCCCACCGCCCCGGTTCCTGTCGCGTCCCGATCCGTTCCCGGGCCGAGAGGCGTCGCATAGGGGCACCGCCCGGATTCCCGGGAATTCCCCGGTGCGCGTCACCCGTTGAGAAAAATGGCGCGATGAGCGCCGCGGTGAAATCGACGGGGGGTCGCTGTGGGCGCAGGGTCGGGGCCACGGCTGCCCCGCGAGGTGTGGGTACTGGTCGCGGTCAGCTTCGTGATCGCTCTCGGTTACGGCATCGTCGCGCCCGCCCTGCCGAGCTTCGCCCGCAGCTTCGACGTCAGCGTCACCGCGGCGTCGATCGTGATCAGCGCGTTCGCGTTCATGCGGCTGGCCTTCGCCCCCCTCAGCGGCAAGCTGGTGTCGGCGCTGGGGGAGCGGGGAGTCTACGTCTGGGGCATCGCGCTAGTCGGGCTGTCCACCGGTGCCTGCGCGCTGGCCGCGAGCTACTGGCAGCTGCTGGTCCTGCGCGCCCTCGGCGGTATCGGATCGACCATGTTCACCGTCTCGGCGGTGGCGCTGCTGATCAGGCTCACCCCGCCGGAGCTGCGGGGGCGCTCCACCAGCCTGTGGTCGGGCAGCTTCCTGCTGGGCGGCGTCTGCGGCCCGCTGTTCGGAGGCGGGCTGATCGCGCTCTCGCTGCGCGCGCCGTTCGTGGTGTAT
>DASTBN010000734.1:0-3120 GCA_035712045.1 Pseudonocardiaceae bacterium | reverse complement strand
CCGACTGGTACGCCAGCAGGGGCTGGCCCGTACCGAGTTCACCACCCTGACGCTGCATCGGCTGCTCGCCGCGATCCTGCGCACCCAGTCCCCCCAGCGACCCAACTTCCCACTGCTGGCGGTTCGGCTGCTGCGCACTGCGGTGCCGGCTTACGACCCGTGGGGGAACTCATCGTCCTGGCTGACTTGGCGTCAGTTTTTTCCCCACGTCCTGGTCGCCACTGACCCCAACCGTGACCTGAGCGCAGTTGAGGAGGAGGTGGCCTGGCTGCTCGTGCGCGCCGCCGTGTATCTGGCGACCCAGGGTGGAGCCGCTCTCGCCCAGCCGCTATTGGAACGTGCCTGGGATCTGCGCCGCCGCCTGCTAGGCAACGACCACCCCGACACCTTGGAAGCGGCCAGCGGTCTTTCCCTGAGCTTGTGGGCACAGGGGCGGTATGAACAGATGCGTCAGCTTGCTGAGGACACCCTCACCCGCATGCGCCGAGTCCTGGGAGAGGACCAACCCAACACCCTGCGCGAGACCTACATCCTTGGCTACGCTCTACGCGAGCTGGGACAGTACGAACAGGCCCGCCAACTGGGCGAAGACACCCTTACCCGTTGTCGCCGGGTGCTAGGTGAGGACAACCCGCTCACTTTGATTGCGGCATTCAGCCTGGCCCCCGCCCTGCGGGCATTGGGACAATATGAGCGAGCCCTTCAGCTCGGCGAGGATGCCCTCATGCGCATGCGCCGGACCCTGGGCGAGAACCACCCCGACACCCTTAAATCGGCCCACAGCCTCGCCGCCACCCTGCGAGAGTCAGGGCAGCGCGAGCAGGCCCGTCAACTCGGCGAAGACACCCTCATCCGCCGTCGCCAAATCCTGGGACAAGACCACCCCGATACCCTGCGTTCGACCGACAGTCTCGCCGTCACCTTGCGGGAGTCGGAGCAGTATGAGCAGGCTCGCCAGCTCAGTGAGGATGCCCTCATGCGCATGCGCCGGACCCTGGGCGAGAACCACCCCGACACTCTCAAGTCGGCCCACAGCCTCGCCGCCACCCTGCAACAGTTGGGTGCCTACGAACAGGCTCGGCAACTCGGCGAAGACACTCTCCACCGCCGCCGACTAGTCCTGGGACAAGATCACCCCCATACCCTGAGATCGGCCCAACACCTAGCCGCTGTCCTGGAAGCCTTGGATAAATCTCACGACGTCCATCGACTCGGATCCGTTACGGTCTGAACGCTGATTCGCTGAGCGTCCGCTTGCTGATGAGTGTCGTCTCCCGGCTGGAAGGAATCATCTCAGCATGCCCACCGCCGTCGACACCACGACCAGGGACACGGTCCGACTCACGCTGGTTGAGCTGCTCACCATCGGCTAGATCATCACGCCGCCACGCACACCACCCTCGCCGCTGTGGGAGGCGCGCGACCCTGCCGCCGGTGTACTCCGCTTCCCGCCACCCCATGATGGTGCGGTTGCGGCCCTCGGGTCTTGATCTGTGATCACGAAACGGCGGGACTGCTCAGCATTCACCGGGTACCACCTGGTTCACCCGGGTTGGCATGCCCGGCACGCACCACCGGATCGCCGCCGTCAGCGTGGCGAGATTGGTCGTTTCCGGGCGCGAGGGGCGGCAATGGTGGCGGATCGGTACAACCGGCATGCCGCTGGGCGCGGATCCGGCGTCGCAGCTTGGCGACCAGTTCGTCGTTCGCCCGGATCGAATCGGCGACCTGGATGCCTGGTCGAACGGACCTCCCGCCTCTCTATCGCATACCCACAGTGCGTGCTAAGACCCAGGCGCCGGAACACCACCATTGACCCCGCCGCGCGACGTGGACCATGATGCGGCCGAGGGAGCGGCAATACATTGCTCCTCAAACTGCGTTCTAGCTGCTCGTCGAGTTGATCTTCCATACAACAAACGCAACCAACGCGATGCCAAGAGCAGCGACTAAGCCAATGGCAACCACGGCAGCTGAACCACCAATGAGGCGGAGGAGGAACGAGACCGCCCCGATCCCGATGCTGATGTAGATCACTGGCTTGATCGAGTCGTCGTCAGACCGCGTCGACGTGCCGGTGGCTGAAGCGGAGTCGGCGTTGCTGACCGGAGCGGATCGGCTCGCGGGTATGCTCTGCGGCGTGTCGGAACCTGGCGATGGTGTAGCCGGGGCAGCCTGCTGTGTCGCTGCAGCGGCCGTGCGATCCGTTTCCGCCTCCTCGGTACGGCCGAGTGCTTCGTACTTGTCCGCGCGGGCGTTCAAGAGCGCGGGGTTGTCGGGAGCGATCCGGATCGCGCGCCTGAGGTCGGCGAGGCACTGCTCGTCATCGCCCCGGAGATGATGAACCCTCGCCCGCGTCTCGTAGCTGTCCTCGTCCGGAAGCGCCGCGACGGCGGCATTCGCATCGCTCAGCGCCTGGTCGAAGTCCTCCAGTTCGATGAGGCAATCCACACGGCCCATCAGTCCAACGGCCCGCGCCTCGACGCTCTGCGGATGGTGCGTGAGGGCGGTGAACTCCTGGATCGCCTTACCGGTGTGGCCGCCCACCCCGTAGGCCATCGCGCGGATCATGTGACCTTCGTACTCGTCCATGCCGAGCTCGACAGCCCGGTTCACTGCGGCAATGGCCTCGTCGGTCCGGCCGAGCGCGGCAAGCGCGTACCCCGTCTTGCAGTGTCCAAAGTCCTCCTGCGGCCAGCGACGGACCATCTCACGCGTCACTTCGAGCATTCGCTCGAAGTCCCCGGCCTCCTCTGCGGCGTTCATTTCCTCGATGAGCTGCATCGCCTTCCGGTCCCGCATGCTGCGTGCCAGCTTCCGGACGCCACGAGCACCCAAGTTGAGCACACCGCCGGCGAGATAGGCCGCACCTATCGCTGCCCCGTCTACCAGTCGGTCCGCAGCGTGCTGCTCCCATGTCGTCGGGTGGGCGACATACCCATCGCCCGACTTCCTGAACTTGTAGAGGTCGGACATGGCGCGTCCCTCCCGCTCGCTGAGTTGTACGTGGAGTGGATTCGCGAGCGACGCCAAGTTCGTTACATCGCAGTTGTGCGGCGTGCGTCTCGGTTTCGGTGCTGCGGAACCGGTCCACCCAGTTGAGGGTGATCGCGGCGTCGG
>DASTBN010000733.1:0-7755 GCA_035712045.1 Pseudonocardiaceae bacterium | reverse complement strand
CCCGTGGCCACCACCCGTACCATGGTGAGACCGCAGTGGCGCCGAGGAGACCGATGCGCCGCGCAAAAGGATCTTTTGTTCCTCTCGAATCCGTTCCGCGATCGCAGCGGGGTCGTCGTCAGGTCTCTCAATATCGCGGCGTGAGACGGCGTCGCTCAGCCACTCCGCGACCTGAGTCGCGTCGAGCACCAGATCCTCCTGGTCCTCGCGATCGGCGAGGAAGTACGTAGCCAATGGTGTTCAGCTCAGCCTCACCTAGCTCAGGCAAGACGGGCGGCACGATCCCGCGGTCCTGGGCAAACCAGACTGCGCCTACGACCGGGCCGTTGTTCCACGCGGAGATCGTCTCACTGAACAGTGGCTGGCCAAATGTCGCGAGGTGGTGCCCCTGGCAGTAGTACAGCAGCTTATGGAGCGCGAGCTTGCCCAGTCCTGGGCGCCGCGCACGGAGCGCTGCGGCGACGGCGTGGGCGGGGAACGGCACCGCGCAAGCGTAGGGCATGAGCGGGTGGTCCGTTCGGCACCGCGCCGGACGAGTAGTATCGAACACATGTTCGATACTACTCGTCATTTCGCCCGAGCGCACGTCTAAGAAACGATCCCGGCATTCCGCTGCCCGCCGACGTCGATGCGGGGAAGAGGATGTCTCCGAATCAGGCGAGGTCGAACCGGTCGAGGTTCATGACCTTGTTCCACGCGGCCACGAAGTCACGCACGAACTTCTCCGCCGAGTCGCCGCACGCGTAGACCTCCGAGATGGGTCGGAGCTGGGAGTTCGAGCCGAAGACGAGGTCGACAGCGGTGGCGGTCCATTTGAGGGTGCCCGTGGCCCTATCCCGGCCCTGGAACACGTTCTCGGCCGAGGAGGAGGATGCCTTCCACTCCGTGCCCATATCGAGCAGGTTGACGAAGAAGTCGTTGGTCAACGTCTCGGGCCGGTCGGTGAAGACGCCGTGCTGGGATTGCCCGACGTTGGCGTTCAGGGCCCGCATGCCGCCGATCAGAACTGTCATCTCGGGAGCGGTCAGCGTCAGCAGGCTGGCCCGGTCCAGCAGCAGCGTCTCCGCCGGCAGCTTCTCTCCGGCTCGGAGGTAGTTGCGGAACCCATCGGCTGCCGGTTCGAGCACGGCGAACGACTCCACGTCGGTGTGCTCCTGGGAGGCGTCCGTGCGCCCCGGCGCGAACGGGACTGTGATGTCCTGGCCGGCGTTGCGTGCCGCTTGCTCGACGGCCGCGCACCCGCCCAGGACGATCAGGTCAGCGAGCGAGACCCTTGTTCCGCCGGACTGTGAGAGGTTGAAGTCCCGCTGGATCTGCTCGAGGGTCTGCAGCACTGTGGCCAGTTCAGCCGGGTTGTTGGCCTCCCAGTCTCGTTGCGGTGCGAGGCGAATCCGCGCCCCGTTGGCCCCACCGCGCTTGTCGGTGCCGCGGAAGCTCGCCGCCGACGCCCACGCGGTGCAGACCAGCTGGGAGATGGACAGCCCGGAGTCGAGGATCTTGCCTTTGAGGGCAGCGATGTCCTGCTCCCCGATCAATTCATGATCGACTGCGGGGACAGGGTCCTGCCACAGCTGCGGCGGTGCGACCCACGGGCCGAGGAGGCGCGAGACGGGCCCCATGTCGCGGTGGATGAGCTTGTACCACGCCCTGGCGAACGCGTCGGCGAGCTGGTCCGGGTTCTCCTGGAAGCGCTTGGAGATCGGCCCGTAGATCGGGTCCAGTCTCAGTGCCAGGTCCGTCGTCAGCATTATGGGTGCGTGCCGCTTCGATAGATCATGAGCATCGGGCACGGTGCCCTGGGCCTCGGGATTCTTCGGAGTCCACTGCTTGGCACCGGCGGGGCTCGTCGTCAGCTTCCAGTCGTACTTAAACAGGTTGTTTAAGAACCCGTTGTCCCACTTCACGGGCTCATTGGTCCACGCGCCCTCCAGCCCGCTGGTGAGCGCGTCGGCGCCTTTTCCGCTGCCGCAGGTGTTCCTCCATCCCAGGCCCTGCTCCTCCAGCGGCGCGCCCTCGGGTTCCGGGCCGACGCAGTCCGCCGGGACCGCGCCATGGCACTTGCCGAACGTGTGGCCGCCGACGATGAGCGCGACGGTCTCCTCGTCGTTCATCGCCATCCGGCCGAAGGTCTCCCGGATGTCCCGGGCGGCGGCCAGCGGATCCGGGTTGCCGTTGGGCCCCTCCGGGTTCACGTAGATCAGGCCCATCTGCACGGCGCCGAGCGGACCGGCGAGCTCCCGGTCGCCGCTGTAGCGCTCATCTCCGAGCCACGTGTCCTCCGGGCCCCAGAAGATCTCGTCGGGCTCCCAGATGTCCTCCCGCCCGAAGGCAAAGCCGAACGTCGTGAACCCCATCGATTCCATCGCGCAGTTGCCGGCGAAAATGATCAGATCGCCCCATGAAAGCTTCCGGCCGTACTTCTGCTTGACCGGCCAGAGCAACCGGCGAGCCTTGTCGAGGCTCGCGTTGTCTGGCCAGCTGTTGAGGGGGGCGAAGCGCTGAGCGCCGGAGCCGCCACCGCCCCGGCCGTCGGCGATCCGGTACGTGCCGGCGGCATGCCAGCTCATCCGGATGAACAGCGGCCCGTAGTGGCCGTAGTCGGCCGGCCACCAGTCCTGCGACGTCGTCATCACCTCGAAGACGTCCCGCTTCAGCGCATCGACGTCGAGGGTTTTGAACTCTTCCGCGTAGTTGAAGTCTTCGCCCATCGGATTGGACCGGGGCGAGTGCTGGTGGAGAACCTGCAGGTTCAGCTGATTCGGCCACCAGTCCCGGTTCGACCTGGGCCGATGCGGCGTGGGAGTCGGGGAGGGGATTACTGGGTTTTCGCTTTCGCTGCCGCTCTCAGACACGTCGGTCCTTCTCCTGTCTCGCTGTTTCTTTTTGATCGCTGGACGTTGGTTGCTCTGGATCCAAGCTGGGCGCGGCAGACGTCGCCGCGACACACTCGGGACATCGGCCCCAGTAGATGACCTCGGCTTCGTCGATCTCGTAGCCGGAGTCGTCGACGGCCGTCAGGCAGGGGGTGTAGCCGACCGCGCAGTCGGCGTCGGCGATGGCACCGCATGACCGGCAGACGACGTGGTGGTGGTTGTCCCCGACCCGCGCCTCGTAGCGCGCCACGGAACCCGTCGGCTGGAAACGCCGCAGCAGACCCGCGGCGGTCAGCGCGCGCAGCACGTCGTAGACGGCCTGGTGGGAGACTTCACCGAGATCCTCCCGCACGACACTGATGATCGAGTCCGTGTCGGCGTGCGGATGGTCGTGCACCGCGGACAGCACCGCTACCCGGGGGCGCGTCACACGCAGAGCAACCCCGCGCAACATGCGCTCGAAGTCTGACGTCGTTGGCACGCTCCGAAGCGTGCCCGATTTTCTGGAATCAATCAAGAATCAGGTGCCGGTCCCCAGCCTCATGTTCGGCAGGGGAGGGCACGCAGCGTGACCGGCCTGGCCGCCGAAGGCCTGAGGCCGGGCGTCAGCGGACTCCAGCTTTGACGGAGCAGGTTGGCCAGGCGTCCCAGCCCTGCACGCGGAGTACCCTTTCGGCGATGGCAATCTGCTGCAACCGGGTGGCGTAGTTGGCGGTGCGTGCGTAAGTTCTCCCGCCGAACGAACTCCACGTCGAGCGGGTGAATTGCAGGCCACCGTAGTAGCCATTGCCGGTGTTGGCGCTCCAGTTTCCACCACTTTCGCACAGCGCCACCCGGTCCCAGAGCTCATGGCGCGCCGCGTCCGCCTTGGCTGGTGCCGGGAACACTAGCGGAGCCGCCAGGGCCGCCGCTGCGATACCGATGCGTGCGAGTAATTGGGCGGTTCTCGCCATGTCCAGTCTCCATGAACGCGCACACGACTGGTGGCCTGGGGCAATCGTCGCGGAATCTGAGTTCGCGACGACTAACCGCAAGCCTGCGTCCCCTGTCCCGATTCACGGTGAGGTTGCGGTATCCGGTCCCGAGGGTAGGGCTGGTGCGCATCGGTTCCGGATTCCCACGCGAGGTGGTTCCGCCGCGTGGGACATTGATGAATATACGGATCTTCTTTGTCCGCACAAGGAGGTGACGACAGGGTTACCTCGTTGGCTTAATCGAACCGTTATAGTTACGCTCCGTACACAGAGGTCCTGTTTCCGCTGGTAGCGCGGTGACTTTGCGTGCTGGCTCCCGCGTCTCACCGCCGGGTATACGCATTGTTGAGCACCGGCTTAGCCTCGCCAGACCACTCGTTCGCGTGAGTGGGAGCATGTTTCCCGGAGCCTGCGGATGGACTTCATTGGCGGGGATTGTGACGTACTCGCCTGGCTAGCGTCTGGTGTCATTCGGCGGTGGTTCATGCTGGCTGCCGCTTCGTGGTCCGGCGCAGGGCGGTCAGCGCGATTACCACACCGGCGGGGATAACTCCGGCCAGCGCACCAATGCCCGCCGCGATCAGCGGACGGGGGTAAACCGGGTCGGGCAGTGCGTAGGGTGGTGTCAGCAGCTGGGCCTCTGGCCCTGTCTGGCCGGTGAGATTGAGTTCGTTGATGCGGGACTGGATAGCGTTTTCCTGGTCCTGGGACGCGGCCAGCTGGGCCCGGGCGTCGTTGAGGGACGCCGGGGTAGCGGTCTTGGCGGACACAGCGGTCGTGAGTTGTTGCACCCGGGTCTGGAGCTGCAGGGTATTCGTGTGAGCGTTCGCGAGCTCAAGATCCAGATTGCGGATCACGCCATGGGGCTGGGTGGCCAGCGCCAGGTAGTTGTCGATGACCGCTTGCAATGTCTGCGTCGCGGCCGCCCCGGTGGGGCCATCAGCCTCGACCTGGATGACCTCGCTGTTGTCGAGGATCCGCGCGCTGACATCGTTGTCGAGGCTGTCGAGCTGCCGGCCCTGCTTCCGCGCGATCGGTTCCAGCACAGGCTGGGCATAACCTGACAGTTCGCTGGGAATCTGGCTCACCGCTGGCGAGACGCACTCCGGGGCCCCTCAGCGCCGCCACTGAGCGAATAACGATAGTCAACACAGCGCCACGGCAATTGTGAGTTCACCGAAAAATCACTGGGAATTCGCTCTATTCCTTGCGCCCACACTGATCGCCGGTTAACCGTGAAGTGACGTCCTTGCCGGATAGCGCGGCACGGCGGAGTGGGGGGAGGGCCAGGACATGAGCCTGCCGGAGGCTTTACTCGTCGCGGTGCGCGCGGTGCGCGCCCACCGGCTGCGTTCCACGCTGACCATGCTCGGTCTCGTCATCGGGGTCTCGGCGGTGGTCCTGCTCTCCGCCTGCGGCCTCGGGGTGAAGAACTCGGTCGATGCGCGCATCGAACCGGTGTCCAACAACATCACCATCGTGTCGCAGGCCGAGGCCGCCCCCGGCGGCCCGCCCGCGCAGCCGCTGACCGACGCCGACGCCGACGCGCTGCGGAACGCACCCGACATCGCCAGCATCGCTCCCGCCGTCACCGGGTCACCCACCCCCGGTGCGGCGACCACCGGAACGCTCATCGCGACCAGCACCGCCCAGGACCTCACGGCGAATATCATCGGCACCACCGAGAACTGGGTTACGACCAACAACCGGAACCTCACGGCCGGGTCATTTTTCGACGACACCCAGGAAGGCGAATCCGCCAGGGTGGCCGTGCTGGGTCCCGCCGTGGCGCGCACATTGTTCGGCCAGAGCTCGGCGGCGTTAAACCAAACGGTCCAGATCGGCCACGAACCGTTCCGGGTCATTGGCGTGATGGCCAGTTACGGTCAGCAGCTAGACAACACCGCGGTCGTGCCGCTGACCACCGCCCGCCGATACGTCTTCGGATACGGCACGGGCAGCACCAGTCATCAACTCCACCAGATCACTGCGGAAGCCACCCAGCAGGCCAGCGTCCCTGCGGCCATGGCTGAGATCACCCGCATCCTCGACGCCCGCCACCACATCACCAACGCCCGGATGCGGGACTACCAGATCCAATCCCTGGGGTCCCGGCTGCAGAGCTTCAACCAGATCGTGACCATCCTGGTGCTATTCACCCCGGCCGTCGCCGCGCTGTCGCTGGTGGTCGGCGGGATCGGCGTGCTGAACATCATGCTGGTCTCGGTCACCGAGCGAACCCGTGAGATCGGCATCCGCAAAGCCGTCGGCGCCACCAACCGCGCGATCCTGAAACAGTTTCTCCTGGAATCCACCGTCCTGGCGAGCCTGGGCGGATTCGTTGGCGCGGGCGCGGGGATCGGCCTGGCGCTGCTGGTCGGAGCCCTGGCACCGGCCATCGACCCCGCCACTGGCGCGTTGGCCGGCTTCAGCCCCGTCTTGTCTGTCCTGCCCGTGCTCGCGGCGTTCATCGTCAGCCTGATGATCGGGATCATCGCCGGCAGCTACCCCGCCTACCGCGCCGCCCGGCTACGCCCCATCCAGGCTCTCCGATTCCAATGATCTTCTCGAAGGGCGGCGAGCGGTGCGCGCGATCACCAGGTGCCACTAAGGCGCGGGTACCGGCGAACCGTTGTACTCAGCATTCCCGCCGAGTTCACGTGTTGCCACCGGGCGTGCCGTCTGTGTCTTGTCGCTGACAACGCGTCCGTCGCGCAGCCTGACAACCCTTTTGGCGAAGTTGGCGATCTCCTGCTCGTGGGTGATGACCACGATGGTGCGGCCGGCTTCGTTCAGCGCGCTGAGCATGCGCATGATTTCAAGGCTGGATGCGGTGTCGAGGTTGCCGGTGGGCTCATCGGCCAGCAGGATCGCGGGATCGTTGATCAGCGCCCGGGCGATCGCGACCCGTTGCTGCTGGCCGCCTGACAGCTCATTGGGCATGTGGTGTTCGCGGTCGCTGAGCCCGACCGATGCCAGCGCTCGCCGGGCGCGGGATCGCCGATTCGACGCCCCGGCGTAGATCAAGGGCAGCTCGACATTACGGATCGCGCTGGTGCGCGAGACCAGGTTGAATGATTGGAACACAAATCCGATCTTATGGCTGCGGATCTTGGCGAGCCGGTTGCTGGATAGCCGGGTGACATCCATTTTATCGATCAGGTAGCGCCCGCTGGTGGGAATATCCAGGCAGCCGAGGATATTCATGAGAGTACTTTTCCCCGATCCGGACGGGCCCATGATGGCGACCATTTCACTTTCGTTTATGGTCAGGTCCACGTTGTGCAGGACCGGAATTTCGGTCTTTCCCATCCGGTAAACTTTGGTGACGCTTTCGAGCTCGATCATTCCACTCCTCATCGATCGGCGGGTGAGTGTCTTGTGCGACTGCGATGTCATTTGCCGCCTCGGCGATCGCGGATCACTTCGGTCTGGTGGATCATCGAGTTCCACCTTGTCAGGCCACGCTGATGCTCCATGTTAGCTGCGGTCTGGCCAGGGTTCACGTTTCGCCCGCTTCCTGGGAGAATGCTGAGGATCCGCCACATGATCGCTTGATTTCACGCTGAGGGGTTCCCGTGCCCGGAGCCCGCCTGGCCCGGCTGGCTGCGGGGAGTGACTGGCCGGTTACGGGCGCGCCGCATGGATCTGGAGAACATGGAGTGCGACGGACTCCGCTGAGGCGGCGCCTGGAGCGAAAGGCATCTGATGACCGATATCGAGCGCTACCTGATCGGCGAGCACATCGAGGATTTCAATTCTGGATTGATTACCCGGCGGGAGTTGCTCCGCCGGGTGACTCTGATCACCGGGAGCGTCGCCAGCACCCTGGCATTGCTGGAAGTGGCGGGCTGCCAGGGTGAGCCTTCCGGGGAGCGGCCCTCATCGGCATCCCGGCAAGCCAGCAC
>DASTBN010000732.1:0-2062 GCA_035712045.1 Pseudonocardiaceae bacterium | reverse complement strand
CACGGAGGGGCCGGGGGAATCCGCGCGCCGGGGTAGCGGGCTGTGCCGCATGAGCGTGGTCACCGGGTCGGGACGCTCCTGGGGACCGACCAGGGTACGGGCCGCCACCAAGCCGAGATCAGGATGATTATCCAGCACTGTCGCGGCCTGCCGCAGCGCGCCCGGCGCCCACCAGGAATCGTCGTCGCTGAAAGCGACGTAAGGGGTGCGCGCGGCCAGCACGCCGAGGTTACGTGCCGAGGCTCCGTAATTGCGCGGCAGCTCCAGCACCACCACCTCGGAGAACTCCTCGCGCACCGCTTGTGCCGTGCCGTCAGTGGAGCCGTTGTCCACCACGACCACCGGCGGTGGAGGAGCGAGCGCACGCAGGTGACGCAGCGTGCGAATCAGCTCCGGGCACCGGTTGCGGGTGGCGATGACCACCGTGACCCCGCCGCTCATCGGGGTCCCCCAGGACGCTGCACTCGCACGCCAGCCCGTTACCCGGCCCACCCGGCCCGCAAACGTCCCGGTGTTTCTGGCCGCCCTGCGGCGGGTAGTCCGGCCCGGGTTTGTAGTCCTCGCAGAGCCACACACCGGGAGGCGGCGGTGAGCACGAGATTCAGCCGGGCGGTGGTCACCGGCGGCGCCGGGTTCCTGGGGTCGCACCTCTGCGAGCAGCTACTGCGCCGGGGCACCGGGGTGATCTGCCTGGACAACTTCCTCACCGGTACCCCAGCCAATGTGGCACACCTGCTCGGCGAGCCGCGGTTCCAGCTGATCAAGTGCGACGTCACCGGCTTCGTGCACGTACCCGGCCCGGTGGACCTGGTACTGCACCTGGCCTCGGCCGCCTCACCCGCCGACTATCTGCGGCTGCCCATCGAGACGCTGAAGGTCGGCAGCCTCGGCACGTTGCACGCGCTGGGCCTGGCCGGGGAGAAAAACGCCCGGTTCGTGCTCGCCTCCACCAGCGAGGTCTACGGTGATCCCCAGCAGCACCCGCAGCGCGAGATCTACTGGGGCAACGTCAACCCTGTCGGCCCGCGCAGCGTGTACGACGAAGCCAAGCGCTACGCCGAGGCACTGACCACCGCGTACCGGCTCTCCCGGGGGACGGACACCGCCATCGTGCGGATCTTCAACACCTACGGACCCCGGATGCGCCCAGACGACGGGCGGGCCATCCCGACCTTCATCCGCCAGGCGCTGGCCGGCGAACCACTGACGATCACCGGTGACGGCAGCCAGACCCGCTCGGTCTGCTACGTCGATGACACCATCCGGGGCATTCTCGCGCTGGCGGAGTCGGACGCGCCGGGACCGGTGAATATCGGCGGCCCGCTGGAGCTGCCCGTGGCCGAGCTGGCCAGCATCGTCATCGAGCTCAGCGGGCTACCCGGGTCCGTCCGGGCCATCGAGCGCGCCGTCGATGACCCCCAGGTCCGCCGCCCCGACATCACCCTGGCCAAGATCCTCCTAGCGTGGGAGCCCCAAATCCCCCTCCGAGAAGGCCTGACCCGCACCATCACCTGGTTCCGCTCCCAGCTTCCCACTCCCCGCCACCCCGATATGGAGACATATCGGGCTGAAAAGGCCGCTGTTTCCCCGAAATGGAGACATATCGGGCTTAGCCAGCCCCGCGGGTTTGGGAAGCGCTTCTCTGGGTAATCGATCGCTGCTCAAGTGGGTGGCGGGTGGGCGGAAAGGTGTGGGGATGCGTATCTTGGGCGTGAACGCGATCTTCCATGATCCGGCCGCTGCTCTAGTGGTTGACGGGGAGATTGTGGCTGCGGCTGAGGAGGAACGGTTCAGCCGACGCAAGCATGGCAAGCGCCCGGTGCCGTTTTCGGCGTGGGAATTGCCGGAACGCTCCGCCCGCTGGTGCCTGCGGACCGCAGGCATCCGTGCCGAGGATCTGGACGCGGTCGCTTACTCCTACGACCCGGAGCTGGTCTCGCCGGAGATGGACGAGCCGTGGGAAGACCTGCGTACCACCTACGCCCGCCGTGCTCCGTATTTTCTAGCGGCCGCGTTACCCGAGCTGGACCCGGCGGTCGTGCGTTTCGTACCTCACCATATC
>DASTBN010000731.1:0-3989 GCA_035712045.1 Pseudonocardiaceae bacterium | reverse complement strand
GTGCCGGTGATCTGGCCACCCGGCGCGAGGGTCAGTCCCGGCGGGAGCGCCCCGGTGCTGACCGCGAACCTCACCGGTTCTCCGCCCGTGTGCGGCACGGACGCGGAGTACGCCGCTCCCACGGTGCCATCCGGCAGCGGGGCTCCGAGGGTCACCGGGTCAACCACATCGACGCCCACCGCAGCGGAGGCCGAGGCCAGCAGTGCGCTGCTGCCCGAGTACGCCGCGACCACCGTGTGGTGCCCGGCGGCCAGTGCGGATATCACCAGGGACGCACTCCGGCTGGAACCGACAGGGGCGGAGCCGAGCACGGTGGTGCCGTCGCTGAAGCTCACCGTGCCGGTCGGCGGCACCGGCCCGCTGACCGCGGCGGTGAGGGTGAGCGGGCTCCCGGTCGCGACGGGGTTTGGCGCGGCGGTCAGCGTCGTGCCGCTCGCCGCCGGCGCGACATGGATCGACGTGAGGAGATCGGAGGAGCCGAACGTGTTGGCGGCGCGGACGGTGAACGGATAGTCACCGCCGTCGGCAGGGGTGCCAGACAGCGAGCCATCGGGGCTGATCATCACCCCGGGTGGCAGGTACCCGGACACCAGGGTGACAGTCGCCGCGCCAGTGCCACCCAGGGTGAACGCGAAGGAGTACGGCACACCGACCGTGCCCGCGGCTGGGCTGCCGCTGATCACCGCTGCGCTCCCGGGGCTGAGCCCGACCAGGATGGGATCGTGATCGCTGGTGCGGAAGCGGTCCGGGGCGTAGAGCGAGGTGATCTGCCCGGGGCTCTTGAAATCGGTGTTGTAGTCCAGCACCGAGGGCTCATCGGCGTTGTGGTGCGCCTCCCCCGTGCCGCTCGCCTGGGGGACCAGGGACGCGGACGCGAGAGCGTAGTCGAGGTAGCCCCACTGGCCGTCGAACACGTAGGAGTAGGCGTCCGGTCCTCCGGCGGTTTTGACGAGGTTGATGTAGCCAGCTCCTTCGAGTACCGCGATCGGGTCCTCGCCGGCGTAGGAGTTCAGGTCACCGATGATCAGCACATCGGGGTCACCGGCACCCGGGACCACGGTGGCACCGATCCAGCGGGCCAGTTCCGTCGCCTGCGCGGTCCTGCGGGCGTTCCAGCAGCTCTGCCCATCACCCTGGTCGGCGTCCGGGCCGGAGTCAGGGCAGGAGCCTTTCGACTTGAAGTGGTTGGCGATCACGGTGAACCGGGCGCCGGTCGCGATGGCGTCGAAGGTCTGCGCGACCGGCCGCCGCTCGAACTGGTCGGTCTGGTCGACGAAGGTCTTGCCCGGCACCGGCCGCACGGCCGCCGTCTTGTACAGCAGCGCCGCCTTGATCGCGTCGGTGCCCGCGACGTCGGTCACCCCGGTCGCCGCGTCGGGGTCGATGAACGCCCAGGTGCCCGGGCCGTCCGCGGCGTTGAGCGCGTCGAGGAGGGCCTGGATGGCGCTGGAGGTGCCGTAGCCGTCGTTCTCCATCTCCATGACGCCGATCACGTCGGCGTTGAGGAACCGCAGTGAGGCGACCTCCTTGGCCAGCTGGCGCTGGTATTCGGTGTCGTTCTCCGCGCCCCGGCAGTCAGCGGGCCCACCCTGGGTGCCGAGGCGGCAGTTGCCGGTGCCGAAGGTGTTGAAGAAGGTCAGCAGGTTGGCGCTGGCCACGTGGATCCCGCCGGTTCCGGTCACCGGCGGGGCGGTCGGCCGCGGGTTGGCCGGGTCGAACCGCGCCGCGCCGCCCAGGGCGTTGACCGGGCGCAGGCGGTAGGCGTTGCCGCTGGCGGCGTTGCCGGCCCAGGTGTAGGTGAGCACCCCGACCGGGTCGGTCACGGTGTCACCGGCGCGCAGCGTGTTGCTGGCCGACAGCGGCTGCCCGCCGCGGCCGAACACGATCGGATCGGGGTTCTGGCCGTTGTCAGCGTCGTCGATGATGAGCTGGTTCAGGTCGTTGGCCCGCTGTGCCGCCTGTACGGCGGGCTGATCGGTGGCCCGGATGACCGCGGTGGGCTGGCGCAGCCTGCCACCGGAGGAGACCACGACCTGGCCGAAGCGGCCTAACTGGAAGTGCTCGGTGACGGTCAGCGGCTGGTGGAACCGGACCAGCATGCCCTCGTACGGCTCAAGGTCTGCCGCGCTCGCCCGGGGCAGTGTCACGTCGGTGGGTGTCACGGTCCCCTGCCGGCCGCACGACTCGACGCCGGGGCCGGACGGGGTGAGCTCAGTCTGGCCCTGGAACTCCGATACCACACCGGTGACCTGCGCGACATCACCGTCAGCCACCAGGTTGGGGCCGTTGTCGAACACGAAGATGCCATCAGAGGTCGCTGGATCGCCATCGCCGGAGTCCTGCAGGTAGAACCCGCGCAACGCGGGTGAGGCGCCCTCGTAGTCACCGATCACGGTGCCCCGCACCGTCACCGTCTGCCCGGCCACCGGGCTCACGTCGGTGGTGCCCTGCACCGAGCCGATACTGACGGCGCTGGCGCTGCATGCCGGTGGCGCGCCCACGGGGAGGGTCATGCTGGTCGCTTTGCGCACGAGCGGCGGAAGATCCTTGGCGATGGTGCCGTCGCCGTACCAGACGGTGTCGCCGGAGTCGGTCAGCAGCTGGACGCTGGACGTGCCGGTGAGTGGGTTGGGAACCTCCACGATCGCCTCGGGCTTACCGGCCCCGCCGAGCGCGTCGAGTGAGCCAGCCCGCGGCAGCGGCTGGTGGGTGGCATCGCCGTCCCAGGAGTACAGCCGGTACTCCCCCGGCGCGCCGGTGCCGGCATCCGACGGGCCGGCGATGATCAGGTACTGGCTGGCGGCGTTGCGGCGGATCTCCCGGATGCCCCGGCCGCCGAGGTCCCACCGCAGGGCGGTGCCGAACGTGGCGGTGACACCCGTCGTCGGGTTGCCCGCCACCAGTGCGGCGAGGCTGGTGACCGGGACGACGATGGCCTTGCCGTCGGAGGTCAACGGCCCGCGGAAACCGACGAGCAGGGTGGTGTCATCCGGGGCGAACTCGGCGCCCTCGATGTTGAACCCGGTCGGCCCGCTCCCGCTGCCTTCCGGGGCACGGGTGGCCGCGGCGGCCAGTCCGAGGGTGTCACCGTTCGCCTGGTCCCAGGCGATCATGTCGTCGCGCAGGTGCTGGTAACTGCCGCCGAGGGCCAGGCTCGCGCCGGGACCGGTGCCGGTGACCGTCGTGGTGAACAGCTCCTGGCGGTTGAGCCGGGTGTTGCCCGAGGAGTTCTGCCCATGCGAGCCCAGCCAGTAGATGGTGTTACCGGACCGCGCGGACGCCTCGATGTCAATCTCCCGGGTGATGTCGCCGTCCCGCAGGGCCAGGCCGGCGGCGCGCAGATCCAGCGAGGAGGCCGGGTAACGGGAGTGGTCGCGGTCATATACCCGCAGCGTGTTGGTTTCGTCGTCACCGACGACCATCGCGCGGCCGCCCAGGTCGATCGCGCTGCTGGCGTCGCTGGCGCCGTAGTGGTTATGTGTGCCGGGGGGCAGCGCGCCGGACACCGCGACCGGGAAGGTCGTGCTGGTACTCAGCGCTCCATCGGAGACGGTGACAGTGAGCGTGGCCTGGCCGACGCCGGCCGGGGTGACGGACAGCGTGCGGGTCGTGCCGGTGCCAGTAGCGGCGCCCGTGGCGACCGAGGAGTTACTGCTGGTGACGGTGACGGTCAGGCCGGTGGGCGGTGTCTCGGCGTCGGCGACGTCAACGGTGCGCACCGCGGGCGGGTTATCCGGGTCGCTGAGGGTCAGCGCCAGGTCGGGCACCGGATTCGGGGTGATCGTCGGCGGGGTGTTCGCGGCGGCGGTGACGGTGACGGTCGCGGTCCGGCTGTCCGCCTGGCCACCGGGGCCGCTCACCCGCACCCAATACGACGTGGTACTGGTCAAGGCCGGTGTCATGAACGACGAGCTGGTCGCGCCGCTGACCGGGCTGGCGGTGTCGGGCGTGGCACCGGCGTACCACTGGTAGCTCAGCGGCCCGGTGCC
>DASTBN010000730.1:0-2414 GCA_035712045.1 Pseudonocardiaceae bacterium | reverse complement strand
GCTCGGGACCCGGCAGCGCCTCGCGCAGCGATACCTACCCCAGCGGGGCGCTGGCCCGTGTAAACGCCCCGGCGCGGGCCCCCACAAACGCGCCGCTCGGCGTGTCCCTAACAGTTCGGGCGCGGGACTACGAGGGTTCCGCGCCCGGCGATCCAGCTACGGCCGCCCGGAGTTTCAGTGCGAGGCCTCATACTCCGCGATGATCGCCGCGGGAATGCGGCCACGCTCGCTGACCTTGTGCCCACGCTGCTTGGCCCAGGCGCGGATCTCCGAACTGCGCTCGCGGCCAGGGCCGCTCCGCGCACGGCGACGGCGCCCACCGGCCGCGCTAGCCCGGCGCGCGTGCTCTGTGTACTGCCCGAACTTCTCGCGCAGTTCCTTAGCGTGCATCGCGCACACGTCGATCTCATAGGCGGTTCCGTCAAAGGCGAACGAAACCGTCTCCGTCCCCTCGACCTCACCGTCATGTGGAAGGTCACACACGACCGTCACCACTGTCTTCTGAGCCATGGGAGCCAGCCCTTCCGCTGGAGCTTCTATTTATTGGGTGCCAAACATATACCAAGACTCTTGTGTTTGACAATTCGGGCCCCCCGGGATTCGCTAACTAGTTCACCATGGGCAAGCCGGGATACGATAACGAAGATTCAGGTAACTCTCCGTAATCGCGCCCCTTATGGGCTGTCATCAATCGGGGCGGGATAGTCCATCGTACATCCCGCGCCGAGCGTTCGGTCTACCGAACTTACATACCGCGATCACCCGACGACGCTGCTTTGGGATCAGCTGGTTTGGGATCATCGGTATCGGCATTACTGCCGTCGTCAGGAATATCTGTCTCGGCGTCCCGATCCGCGGGCCGGTTCCCAGCACCCAGCTGTCGCCGGAGGAAGAGGACGACCCCCACCAGGAAGGCGCCGCACACAGCCAGAGGGGGGGTCAGTGCCGCCAGATCCCGCATGCCGGGCCTCCTTTCCCGGTCGAGTTCGGCCCGTCGCTGTCCCTCCTGGCATTGTCACCCATCCCGGCGGCTGACTGGACCCCGGCCTCCCCGGCTGGCTGGACCCGGGCCTCCCCATCCCGGCCAGCTGGACCCCGGCCACCCTGATCCGCCCGCGAGCCGGGCGCCGCCCGCAGCAGCGGGCGCAAGCCGGCGGTGGGCCCCGGAGCGCCGAGCGCGGGGCCCCAGAGCGCTGGGCGCGGGCCCGAGCGCCGGAGTGCGCACGGGCACCGGGGTGGGCACGGAGCGGTGAAGTGGGCACGGAGCGGCGGAGGCCGACGCGCCGGGCGCTTACGGCGCGAACCGGGTCCGGCCCCCCTCCGGCGTGACAGTATCGAGCGACATGTTTCACGCGGACCTGCACATTCACTCGCGCTTCTCCCGCGCTTGCAGCAAGAACTGCGACGCCGGGACGCTTGCCTGGTGGGCGGCTCGCAAGGGCGTCGCGGTGGTCGGTACCGGCGACTTCACCCACCCGGCCTGGGCCGCCGAACTCGCCGAGTCGCTCGAGCCGGCCGAGCCGGGCCTGCTTCGTCTCCGCCCAGGACTGCAGTCGGAGCTGGAGCGGACCACGCCCTCCAGCTGCGACCCACAGGTACGCTTCCTGCTTTCGGCCGAGATCTCCACCATCTACAAACGTGACGGCGTGACCAGGAAGGTCCATCACCTTCTGTACGCCCCCACATTCGAGGCGGCGGGAGCGATCACCGCCGCGCTCTCCAAGATCGGGAATCTGGCGTCCGACGGACGTCCCATCCTCGGCCTCGACTCGCGCCACCTGCTGGAGATCACGCTGAACGCCGGGCCGGGGTGCTACCTAGTGCCCGCGCACATCTGGACACCGTGGTTCGCAGTTCTGGGATCCAAATCGGGGTTCGACGCGGTGGCCGACTGTTACGTCGATCTTGCCGGCCATGTCTTCGCGGTCGAGACCGGTCTGTCATCTGATCCACCGATGAACTGGATGTGCTCGGCGCTGGATCAGTACCGGCTTGTGAGCAACTCCGACGCGCATTCACCGCCGATGATCGGCAGGGAGGCGACCACATTCAGCACGGGACTGGACTACTTCGCAATGGCGGAGGCGTTGCGCACCGGCTCGGGACTCGCCGGGACCATCAACTTCCATCCGGAGGGCGGCCGTTACCACCTGGATGGGCATCGCAAATGCGGGATCCGGTTCGAGCCCGGCCAAACCAATGCGCACTCCGGGACCTGTCCAGACTGCGGCAAGCCACTCACGATTGGCGTGCTCCACCGGGTATCGGAACTGGCCGACCGACCACCGGACCAGCGGCCTGCCGGGGCAGCGGGATTCATCAACTTGGTATCTCTGCCGGAGATCATCGGCGAGATCTCCGGCAGCGGCCCCAAGAGCAAAAAAGTCATCGCTGAGGTGGACCGGCTTGTCGCC
>DASTBN010000729.1:0-3737 GCA_035712045.1 Pseudonocardiaceae bacterium | reverse complement strand
AGGACCCGGCTCCGCCCCAGGACCTGCACCACGGTCGCCGCCAGCAGGTAGGACACGACGACAACGACCATGCTGCTCATGACCGCCCAGCTCAGATGGCTCACCCGGGGGATCCCGACGAAGACACCGTGATAGAGGGCTCCGGTGAGCGCGGTCCCCGCCGCCCACGCGAACGCCGCGCGCCAATGTCTGGACATCTCGCCGCCGCGCGGCAACCGCCGGAGCAGGTAAAGACTCACCAGCCCGAGCGCGAGGTCGGTGAGCGAGGGCATCGGCTGGACGAGCACGAGCGTACGGTATGTCACCAGATGCACGATCCCCGTGGGATTTTCTGCTGGAAGCTGACCGGCAGCGCTGAGCCAGCGTGTGGGGATTCGTTGGACACGACGGGCATATCTGGATTGGTGTGACGCCCGGAGCGGCGCCGGACATTGGGAGGGCGGCTATGAACGCGCGCGGGGGGCCGGGTCCATGCGGGGAGTGTCAGCGATCTTGCTGTGCTGGACTTGCCGGAGTGGTTATCAGCTGCTGCCGCGGGGCAGGGGTGACCCGGGTAAGGAACTCACTGTTGGTATGGGTTTTGCGGAGGCCGTCGAGGAGCATGTCGAGGGCTTGGTGGGTGTCCCGGCCGCCGAGGGTCCGGCGCAGGGCGCGAGTGGCCGTCAGCTCCCCGGCGGTCAGCAGGAGCTCTTCCTTGCGTGTGCTGGACTGGCCGATGTCGACGGCGGGGTAGACACGTTTACTCGCGATCTTGCTGTCTAACCTTAGTTCGGCGTTGCTAGTTCCCTTGTATTCCTCGAAGATCAGCGTGTCGCCGGCCGAGCCGGTTTCTACCAGCGCCGTGGCGAATATGGTCAGTGAGCCGCCGTTCTCGATGTTGCGGGCCGCGCCGAGGAACCGTTTCGGTGGCACGAGTGCGGTGGAGTCCACGCCCCCAGACAGGATCCTTCCGGAGGCGGGTGCGGTCAGGTTGTAGGCGCGGCCCAGCCGGGTCAGCGAGTCCAGCATGACCACCACGTCCCGTCCCAGCTCGACCAGGCGCTTGGCGCGTTCGATGGCGAGCTCGGCGAGCGCGGTGTGCTCGCGGGGCGGGCGGTCGAACGTAGCGGCGATGATTTCACCGGGCACGGTGCGTGCCAGGTCGGTGACTTCCTCTGGGCGTTCGCCGACAAGGACGAGCATGAGGTGGCATTCCGGGTGATTCTTGGCTATCCCGTGCGCGATCGCTGCCAGCACGGATGTCTTGCCGGCTTTCGGCGGCGCGACGATCAAGGCCCGCTGTCCCTTGCCGACCGGCATCAGCAGATCGGCCACCCGGGTGGTCAGAGCGTGCGATTCGGTCTCCAGCCGTATCCGCTCGTTCGGGTAGAGCGGGACTAGCTCGGCGAACACAGCCCGGGACCTGGCGTGACGCGGGTGCTGCCCGTTGATGGTGTCGATCTGGACGAGGGGCGCGAGTTTCTCACCGTGGCCAGCCGGGCGGATCCTGCCGGTGACCGTGTCGCCGCGGCGCAGCCCGTGCTCGCGAACCAGCCCCGGCGGAACATGGGCGTCGTGCGGCCCGGGCAGGTAGCCGCCGGTGCGGATGAAGGCGCGGTTGTCCCCGATGTCAAGGATCCCGGTGACCAGCTGCGGGGAATCCTCATGCGGCTCAGGGACCCTGCTGTTATTGGCGGGCTGGCTGGGGAGAGTGTTGTCATACATACGGACTTCTTTCCTGGACTCAGTGATCATTGGGATGCGGTGCCTGGTCCGGGACACGCCAGCGCACGCCGCAGAGGGAATCCCGTTCGCGCCAGGAACGGCTTCACCACGAAAGCCACATTCCGCGGCTGGACGGGAATCTAAGAACTCTTGTGGGAGACGTCGTCTGCCTGCATCCACAAGAGGAGACGCCACCCACGCTACTCACCCGGTGATCGGCGCGCAACAACGTTCCCGGCCCGAGGGTGTTGCTGCCCACCGAGAGCGTGAACGTGGGTGGCCATCCCTTGGTCGGCCGGTGGATTTCTGGTGCGTGCGTGGACCAAAAGTCGATGTTGATGGGTGGGTCCGGGATGACCGCGGCTGCCCGTTGTGGGGTTAGTCGTCGTCCCTTGGCCGGTTGGGTGTCTTCTGCTGCCCATCTTGGGTCGCATGGTTCCGCGCACATGAAATCCGCATTTGCGTGAGGTGCTCGTGTGAAGATCCTTGCCCGCGGCGTGCTGGGTCCCCCGTCGCCGCCTCCGGTCTCCGTCTGTGGCTTGTCTTGGTGTGGTGCTCGTGGGCGCCGTGGCGGCGATGGCGTTGGTTGTTTCCGCAGCGCCGGTGGTGGCGCTGGCGGCGGATCCCACGCCAGGCCCGGCGCCCGCACCCGCGAACGTGAGCGTCACCAACCCCGGCCCGACGGCCGGCCCCAGCGGGACGTTCAGTGAGATCTCCGCGCACGCTGAGTGCGCCACCGGGATCCTGGCCGGTGGCGGGATCAGCCAGACCATCGGCGACCCGAGCCAGATGAACTCCAACGGCAACCACGTCAATGGCATGGCGCCGAGCGTGGACGGCACGACGGAGCTGATCGGCAACGGCGTCCTCGCGCACGATGCCCAGCGTTGGATCGTCTCGGCAGCCTCAAGCCGATCGGCAGCTACCCGACCTTCAACGACGGCGCGCACAACAATGGCCGCCGCGCGGCCGCCGACGGCGAGCACAACCCGGACTCCTGGGCTACCTTCAGCGCCAGCGCCGGCGGCAGCGGGGTCACCACCACCTCCTACGCCGTCTGCACCGAGAACGCCGATCCGGCCACCGTCGACGTGACGGTGCGTCATTCCCAGTCTGACGGACCGTTTGCCGCCACCACTGGCCTGCTGCAGATCGTCTCCTGCCCTACGTCCGACGGTGCCCTGCTCGGCGGTGGCGCCGCGATGAGCGGCACCGACATGACCACCGCCGACTTCACCAATCCCGGCTCCCAGGGCGACCACCTCAATGGCAGTTACCCCAGCGACGCGTCCGGCAACCCGCTGGCCGACGGCACGACCGGTGCCCAGAGCTGGACCGCGTTCACCCACACTGGCGGGGCGGGCTCGTCCGTCCCGACGATCTCCCACGCGTGGGCGCTGTGCGCGATGACCACCGAGCCTGCCGCGACGCCGACGCCCACGCCGACCCCGGTACCCACCCCGACGCCTACGCCAGTAGCCTCCCCAACTCCGCAACAGACGCCGATTCCGCCGACCACGGCGACGTGTGGGAACACCGGGGTGCTCAATGCCGCCGGCAACATGTGTACCTACACCACCACCGGCTCGGACTCCTTCACCGTGCCCGCTGGGGTCAGCTCGGTGACCCTGGATGTGGTCGGGGCCCGGGGCGGGCATTACTTCATTGCGGGTGACGCCGCCCATGGTGGGTCCCCGGCCGGGGATATCACCGGGCGCCCGGGGGGCAATGGTGGCGAGGCCACCGGAATCCTGCCCGGTCTGAGCCCGGGACAGGTGCTGCAGGTCGACGTGGCCGGCAAGGGCATCAACGGCACCGCCGCCAGCCGCTCCGGGGGCATGATGAACGGCCCTCCGGCGGGCAAGGCGCACTCGGTGGTTTTGGGGGCTCCGATGACCCTGGTGGTTTATTCGCGCTTCATGAGGCCTGTTTGAGTTGGAGGCAGGCGAGGTGGCTGGTGCGGGTCCGGTCGAGTGGGTGGCCGTTCCACCATGCGCTGAGCCGGATTAGGTTGAGGGCGACCGCAGCGTAGG
>DASTBN010000728.1:0-4163 GCA_035712045.1 Pseudonocardiaceae bacterium | reverse complement strand
TGAGCTGGTTGCCATAGCGGGCTCAGCCGTTACAGAACAGGAGAGGAAAGCGCTCTGCTGTTGCCGAGTTCGGCACCAGCGCTGTTCATCGCGCAAGGGACAGCTCTCATGTCGAACTCGGCAACACAAGGGTTGATCATCAGTGAAATGATCTACGGGGCATGGTCTAGCGCAACGTGAGCTGGCGGCTGTGGAGGGCCCGCAGGGCGCGGCGTTCGGAATCGGTGAGGGGACTGGCGTCGATGGATTTCAGGGCCTGGGCCAGGCGGTGGGCGAAGGATTCCGCTGGGGTGATCCACTCGCGGGCGTGCTGCTCGCGGTCAAGGTCCCAGACGGGCACGAGCACTCCGTGCGCCCGGAACGAGCCGGCGAAACGGGAGCCCTCACCGAGATCCAGTTCGTCGGCGGCGGAGAGCCGGGCCAGCGCGGCGAGCAGTTGCTCCTCCGGTTCCGGGCGGACCCACCGCAGGTGCGCTTTCTCACCGGCGTCGACCCAGTAGGCGGCTTCGATCCCGGAGCCGGTGATCGCCTCGGTGGGCATGATCGCCTCGTTAGCCCGCTTCAGCGCCTCAGCCGCCTCACCGACTGGGGTTTCCTGGCCCGCCACCCACCAAGTGAAATCGGGGTACAACGTGATCTCGAGCGCTGCCCCGGGACGCAGCAGGTCCTGCAGCCGGATCTGCTCACCCTCCGCAGCGGTGTTCCCGGTTTGGAGGACCAAGCCGGGCTCGGCGCCCAGGGCCCAGTTCACCGCGCGGGCGAGATCCCGGGACAGGTCACCGGAGCGGGTCAGGACCTGGACTCCGACCAGGGCGGTACCGTCAGGCCGCACCAGCGCGGCCGCCGCGCCGGGGAGCACCGTGGCGAGAGTGACGTCCCGTTCGGATGGTTCCGCCAGCGGCAGCGGCGCGGTGGCGGAGGGCACGAACTCCCGCAGCGCGATGAGCTGGCATTCGGCGGCCAGCCCGTCGAACGGGCGGGTGACGATGACGTCCCGGGGGCCGCCCGGCTCGCCGTGGCAGGCCTTGTACCTCTTGCCCGACCCGCAGGGGCAGGGCTGGCGTGGATGGGTCATAAGGGCACGCTATCGCGTCGCCGCCGGGGAACCACCGGGTATCCGCACCACCATCATGCGCCGGGCGGCGGCCAGCTGCGCGGGCGACAGCAACCGGGTCAGCCGCCGCACCACGACGATTGTGGTGATCGCGACGAGTGCCGCCACCAGGTCGGTGCCCAGGTGCAGGAGCACCCCGTCGGCGCGGGCCTGCACCCCATGACGAAGGTTCCACGCCGCGGTGATGCCGGCCAGCAACTCGCTCGCCGCCCACAGCGCCCACCAGGTCAGCACGAGCCGCGAGGGCCGGGGCCGGCGCCCGGGATCCTGGCCGAGCGCGGCGTGTTCCAGCTCGGCGAGCACCGCCCCGGGCACCACCAGGTTCACCCCCGGCACCAGGACCCCGGCGATCAGCTGCCAGGGCCGCCGGGGCGGGATGACGTTCGCGGCGCCCGCCGCGGTTCTGGTGGCATGCACTGCCCATCCCAGCGTGACCGCACCAGCGAGGATCGAGCAGAGCAGCGACACAACCCCGCCGCTGACCACGAGCGCGTCGCTGGCGTGCAGCGGGCCGGCGGGCACCGCGTCGACCCGGCTATCCAGGAGTAACGCGTACCGCCATCCTTCCGCCGCCGCGGTCAGCAGCGCCAGCGACGCCATCAGCCCCAGCAGCGGCACCGCCACCGCCGCCAGGCCCCGCATCTGCTCACCCCCGGCGCCTTGGTCAAGCGCGGTACGTTTCGCGTTCCGGGAGCTGAGCGGCCCGGTGAACGGGTTAGATGACCTGGGGAGCGGCATCGGAGTCGGTGACCATCGGGCGGCCGGCCGCGGCCCAGGCGCGCATGCCGCCTTCCACGTTGAGGACCTCCCAGCCCGCTTGCTGGAGGTAGGCGGTGACGCGGGATGAGCGGCCACCGGAGCGGCACACCACGCGCACCGGGCGGTCGGGGAGGAGGCTGGAGAGCTCCCCCATCCGCTGCGTTATCTGGCCCATGGGGATGTGCATTGCCCCGGGTGCGTGACCGGCGGCCCACTCGTCGTTTTCCCGCACGTCGAGCAGCACCGCGTCCGCTGGGATGTCCGTGATCGCGCAACCTGGCACCGGGGTGGTCATAGGCACTGATGGTGCCACACCAGGCGCGCGGCGGTCAGGTCGCGCGCAGCGCGGTGGAGCGCTCCGCGCCGGCCCCGGTCAGCGCCCGGACCTCCATCTCGGCGAAGCGCGCCTGGTCAGCCTGGTCTCCCTTGGTGAGCATGGTGGCGAGCCAACCGAGCAGGAAGGCCAGCGGCACCGAGATCAGCGCTGGGTTCTTCAGCGGGAAGAAATCGAAGTGCGCGCCAGGGAACATCGCCTTGGAGTTCCCGGACACCGCCGGGGAGAAAATGATCAGTAGCACGCAGCTGATCAGGCCGCCGTACATGCTCCAGAGCACGCCGTGAGTGTTGAAGCGCTTCCAGAACAGGCAGTACAGGATGGTCGGCAGGTTCGCCGAGGCCGCGACCGCGAACGCCAGGGCGACCAGGAACGCGACGTTCTGGCCGAGTGCGGCGATGCCCCCGAGCACCGCGAGCACACCGATGGCCACGGCGGTGATGCGGGCGACCCGCACCTCCCGGTCGGGCTCGAGGTTGCCGCGTTTGATCACGTTGGCGTAGACATCGTGCGCGAAGGACGCCGCTGCGGTGATCGTCAGCCCGGCTACCACGGCGAGGATGGTGGCGAAGGCCACCGCCGCGATGAATCCCAGCAGCACCTCACCGCCGAGCTGGTAGGCCAGCAGCGGCGCGGCGGAGTTCTCCTGCCCGGGCATGCTGGCGATGCGCTTCGGACCGCCCTCCACCAGGGCCGCCGCTGCATAGCCGATGACCAGGGAGAACAGATAGAAGGTGCCGATCAGCCAAATCGCCCACACCACGGTGCGGCGGGCTTCCTTGGCGGTGGGCACGGTGTAGAAGCGCATCAGGATGTGCGGCAGGCCGGCGGTGCCCAGCACCAGGGCCAGTCCCAGCGACACGAAGTCGATCTTCGTCGTGGTGTCCTTGCCCCATTGCTGGCCGGGCTCCAGGATCGCGGTCCCCTTCGGCGAGTGCGCCGCGGCCTCGCTGAGCAGGGCGGAGAAGTTGAGCCCGAACGATCCCAGCGCCCACGCCGTCAGCATGCCCGCGCCGATGATCAGCAGGGCGGCTTTGACGATCTGCACCCAGGTGGTGCCGCGCATCCCGCCGACCAGCACGTAAAAAATCATCAGGAGCCCGACGACGGCCACCACCAGCGCCTGGGCCCGCTTGTCCTGCACGTTGAGCAGCAGCGCGACCAGGCCACCAGCGCCGGCCATCTGCGCCAGCAGATAGAACAGCGACACCACCAGTGTCGACGCTGCCGCCGCCGCCCTCACGGGACGGCGGCGCATCCGGAAGCTCAGCACGTCGCCCATGGTGAATTTGCCGGTATTCCGCAGCAGTTCCGCGACCAGCAACAGGGCTACCAGCCAGGCGACCAGGAATCCGATCGAGTACAGGAAGCCGTCGTAGCCGTAGACCGCGATGGCCCCGGCGATACCCAGGAACGACGCGGCGGAGAGGTAGTCGCCGGAGATGGCGACCCCGTTCTGCGGGCCGGTGAACGACCGGCCGGCCGCGTAGTAGTCGGCGGCGGTGCTGGTGCGCCGCGAGGCCCGGAACACGATCACCAGGGTGACCAGCACGAAAAAGACAAAGATCCCGCCGTTGAGCAGCGGCTGGCCCACACCGCCCTGAACCACCGCGCGGATCATCGCGCCCGTCCCTCGACCTGCTCACGGCGGTTACCCTCGATCCGCTCGCGGATGCGTTCGCTGAGCGGGTCGAGCCTGCGGCCCGCGAAGCGCACGTACACCGTGGTGATGAGGAAGGTGGTCACGAACTGGAGCAATCCGAAGATCATCCCGACGTTGATGTTGCCCGTGACGTGGATGGCCATGAACGGCCGGTCGAACGCGGCCAGCAGGACGTAGGCGAAATACCACGCCAGGAAGAACGCTGTCATCGGGAAGACGAACCCGCGAAAACGCCTGCGCAGCGTCGCGAAATCCGCGCTAGCCTGGGCTTCGGCCCAGGGGTCGACCGGGCC
>DASTBN010000727.1:0-10566 GCA_035712045.1 Pseudonocardiaceae bacterium | reverse complement strand
AGCCTGGTGAGCTTGCCCCGGGCGATGAAGAACACCTGATCGGCGGGCGCGCCCCTCTCCACCAGGGCCTCACCGGCCTGGAAATCCCGTTGCTGGCACCGGCCGGCCAGCTCGCGCAGCACCTCGGCGTCGTCGAAGTCGCGCAGTACCGGCAGCTCGCGCAACTCTCCGGGGACGATCCGCACCTCGGCGCCCGCCGTGGTGAACGTCACCTGGCCATCGCCCACTGTGTAGGTGAGCCGGCGGTTCACCCGGAATGTCCCGGCCGTGGCCTCCACCCACGGCAGCACTCGCAGCAGCCACCGGGAGGTGATTTCCTGCGTCTGCGGCACGGACTTGGTCGTAGTCGCCAGGTTCCTGGCCGCGGCGGTGCTGAGGGTTAATGTGGTCACCACGCACCTCACCAATCTCTATACCGGTAGGATGTCAGACCCGATCGGCGGCGATGAGCAGGTAGTGGAAACTGCCCTCGCGGTACGCGGTGAGGAATGGTTCCTCAATGCCGGTAGCCACCGAGGAGCGCGCCCGCAGTTCCCAGTACGGGATCGTGTCGGCGGTGAGGTCAATGACGTTGATCGGGACGAGGCTGTTGGCCGTGAGCGCTTTGAAATACGCACTGCGGGGGTGAATATTGCAGGTGTAGTGCTCGTCGATCCGACTGACCGCTTTGGACCGGCCGCCCGTCACGTCGTTGTAGCAGCCGGTGATGCAGACATAGCGGCCGCCGTAACTCAGCAGCCGGGAGAACTCGGCGAACAGCGGGAACAGGTCCACGTACATGGTGGTCTCGTTGGTCCAGATACCCCGGCGTGATCCCGTCTCGAAACCGGTGTCCAGCATGTTCCGGAAGTGGAATCGCACCTGATCGGTCACACCCCGCCGCTGCGCCTGGTCATTGGCGAACCCAACCTGGTACTCCGAGATCGTCACGCCGTCCACCTGGCAGCCGAAGCGCTGGTTGGCCATGAAACTGGTGCCGCCACGGCCGGACCCGGCGTCCAGCAGGAGATCGCGGGATGAGATGTCACCGAGGTGGTCGAGCAGCAGATCCGCTTGCACGGTCTCCAGCCGGTGCATTTCCGCGATAATCCGGTCATCCCGGCCCTCGGCCGGGCCCTCCAGCACGGACGGATCGTACTCGCCGATCCCGTAGTGGTGGTGATAGAGGCCGTCGATATCACCGAGCCGCAGGTTGACCGGATCCTGCCGATTGTTGTCCCAATACGCCGCGACGGAGCGCTGGTAGGCGGTGTGCAATACATTTCTGACGTGAGGTGCGGTCGCGGTCATGGTGGGCCTCCTTGGGATTTATCGGGTCGCGCCGTGGTATCCCTCATGCGCTCAGAATCGTTCTTATGTGAGTCGCGGCACTGCCCAGGCCGCTTGGCCCGCCGAGCCGCCGTGGTGCCGGCCGGTATCGGCGCCTCAGCGCGGAGTCGGGATACCGTCCGGTGAGGATATGCCAGTCGAGAATACCGGCCGCCCAGTCTTGCAATCCCTCGACATAAGCGTCTAAAGCCCCGCGAGCGGCGGCATCGAGGGCGAACTCATCGGCGACGAGGGGGAGTTCGGCGGCCAGGATGTGCTCGAACTGGCGCATCCGCGCCGTCATCAGGTCATTGACGACCCCGACCGCCTGGCGGGAATCTACTTCTAAGAATTTTTCCACGACCAGCACGGCGTTATGCAGCTCACCTTCGAACTCGATCTCCTTCTGATACGAGAAGATATCGTTGGTGAAGCACCCGTAGTTGACGGCGGCACTCTCCAGCGAGCGCAGTGTCCGGGTGCGGAAAATCTCGGGCGGAACAGCCGCAGCCTTGGTGATGCGGGCCAGGCTCATCGTGAGATCTGAGCCGAAGGTGTGGCGCCGCATCTCGATGTAGTCGACCGGATCGGGAATCCGGTGCTGGATGCGGTTAGCGAGCTCCCATAACCAGCTCGTGAGCATGTCATCGATGCCCTGCCGGAACTGGCGCCGTTGCCCGGTGGTCATCTCGGACGCGGTCCGCATCCACAGCTCGGCCAGGCCTGTCTCCACCGGGTTCACCGGCGGCGGCGTGGTGGTGCAATCCAGCGGCATGAACTTTCGCAACCTGGCGCGGAACACCTTGGCGCCCGCCATGTCGCGCCGCGAAAAGAAGATCGCCGGGAAATAGTCGTCGGCGTAGGTTCCCCAGGTCAGCCAGTCCGTGGAAACATCGAGTTCGGGACCGGATGCATCCGGGTGGATCCGCGCCGAGCAGGCGGCGAAATCAAACGACGCGAGCAACTCCTCATCCCAGATACCAATACCGCCGGGGAGCGCCTGCGTCATCCCCATCCGCCGGGCCCAGTCGAAGGTGTGCCGGCGCGAGCGTTCCAGGTTGTCGTTGACTCGCGCGGTGTACGGCATGTAAAAGTCCGGCAAAGCCGTCGGGCCCACTGGAGCATAAGGCACGTGAGTGTGGTATCTGACCCTTTGCAGACCCGCGGAAGCGGGGGAGAGCGTAATCCGGACCGCTGAGGTGCCCAGCCCGCTGGGGCCACTGAGGAGCCGCTGCGCGATCGAGGGCTCGCGGGTCACGTTCTCGTTCATATAGCGGCTCGAGCGCAGGTGCCATTCATGGCCACCCGATTGCCAATCCTGCAAGCCTTTCACGTAGAGCGCGACGCTCTTCCGTTCGGGGAGGTTTAAGCGGAACTCCTCGAACAGGGACGGTATCTCGGTGAGCGCGGTGTTCTCGAACTGCTGCAGGCGGGAGGTCAGGATGTCGTTGGTCAGATCCGCAGCGCGCTGCGGGCTGACGTCCAGGAATCGCTCGAGCACCAGCACGCAGTTGTTGATCTCGCCTTCCTGCTGGGTTTCGCGCTGGTAAGAGAACAGGTCGTTGCGCAGGTGCACCCCGTCGGCGAAGCTGTCCTTCAAGACCCGGACCGGGCGGCTCTCGGTGATCCGGGCCGGGATCTCGGCGAACACGGCATGCTCCACGAGATCGGCCGACCATGGTGCGCCACCGACTTTGCGGCGCACCTCGATGTACTCGATCGGGTTTGGGACCCGGTTCCCGCTGATGTTGGCGAGCTCCCAGGTCGACTCGTACAGGAGGTTCTTCGTGCTCTCGAAGAACCTCCTGCGCCAGTCCAGGGACCTCGTGGGGACGGTGCGTGCCCACAGATCGATCAGCCCGCGCTCCACCGGATTGACTGGCTCCGGCGGGGCGCAGGCGAGATCGATCGGCATGAACGCGGGCAGCCGGTCGAGATATCTCTTAGCTCCCGCCTGATCGTGACTGCGTTTGTAAATTTCTAGGAAATGGTCGTCGAAATAGAACACCCAGACATACCAGTCCGTCACCAGGTCGAGCTCGTCGCTGGGCGCGTCGGGATGGGTATACGCGCAGAGCAAGGCGAAATCCATCGAGTCGAGCTGGGCCTCAGTCCAGACCTGCGCCCCGGGCTTTTCCAGCGGCGGGTCCAGCATCCCCATCTCACGGGCCCACACCGTCGTGTGCGCACGCGCGGTGTCTAGATGAGGATTCAGCCGCGCGGGATAGGGCATGTAGAAGTCTGGCAGTTCATAAGGTTGCGGCATGACCGGCCTTCACTGGGCTACTTCGACTTCTTCGCGCGCGAGGGCTTCTCGGACGGTTCCGGCGCGGACACGCCAGCGTAACTCGCGGTCTCGACGTTCTCAAGGATGCCGATGGCGTCGGGAACCATGATCGCCGCCGAATAGTACGCGGTGACCAGGTAGGACATGATGGCCTTCTCATCGATGCCCATGAAGCGGACGTTCAGCCCGGGCTGCACCTCATCGGGAAGCCCGGTTTGGTGCAGGCCGATTACGCCCTGTTTCTCCAGACCAGTCCGCATCAGCAGGATCGAGCTGGTTTGATGATTCCTATCGAGCGGGATCTTGCTGCACGGCAGCAGCGGCACACCCCGCCAGGCCGGCATCATGTGGCCGCCCATGTCGATGCTCTGCGGATAGATGCCCCGGCTGCTGCATTCCCGGCCGAACGCGGCGATAGCGCGGGGATGGGCCAGCAGCACGTCCGGGTCCTTCCACACCGTGGCCAGCAGCTCGTCCATATCGTCCGGGGTGGGTGGGCCGCTGCGGGTGCTGATCCGCTGACTGAATTCGGCGTTGTGCAGCAGCCCGAAGTCGGGGTTGTTGAGCAGTTCGTCTTCCTGCTTCTCCCGCAGCGCCTCGATGGTCAGCCGCAGCTGCTCCTCGAGCTGGTTCATCGGGTTGTTGAAGAGATCCGCGACCCGGGTGTGCACCCGCAGCACGGTCTGCGCCGCGCTGAGCTGATACTCCCGGGGAGCGAGCTCGTAGTCGGCGTACGTGCCGTCCAGCGGGTGTTCCTGCTCATGGCCCGCTGTGAGCTTGATGGCGGCCTCACCGTGCTCGTTCTGGTCTTTCTCGGCGGTGGCCCGGTACCGCGCCACGGTCTCCCGCAGCGGATCGGACTGATCGATCATGCGCTGTAAAGCCCCCTCGGCCAGCACCAGCACCGTGCACCGGGTCACCGCGGTGACCGTGTAGGTCCAGGTGTCATGGGACTCGACCAGCTCGCGATCACCGAAGTAACCGCCGTCAGCCAGCGTGGCCAGCACTGTCGGCTCGCCGTACTTCCCCGGGCCAATCTTGTTGACTTTGCCATGCGCGATGATGAACAGCGAATCAGCGGACTCACCCTCGCGCACGATGGTGGATCCGGCGTCGAACTCACGCTGCTCGAACTGGCCCGCCATCTCACTGAGCACATCCGGATGGTCAGTGAAATCCCGCAGCATCGGCAGCTCACGCAGCTCATCGGGAATGACCCGGACTGCGGCGTCGCCGTTCATCGTGAACTCAATCCGGCCATCGCCCACCCTATAATTGGCCCGGCGGTTCACCCGGAACGTGCCACCAGTGGCCTCCACCCATGGCAATGCCCGCAGCAGCCAGCGGGAGGTGATTTCCTGCATCTGAGGCGCGGACTTGGTCGTCGTCGCCAGATTGCGGGCGGCCTCCGTAGCCAAACTCAGCCGCTGGCCGTTCTGCTGCGGCTGGCCATTCGTCCCCGCGTCAACCTGCACGGACTCAGTCACAACACACACCACCGATCTCTATCGGTACCGATACCCAACCTAGTGCGGTGATCACAACACATTTTAGGGATCATGAGATGAGGCGCCATCCGTAAAAACTACGGATTGAATACGGGCACCGGTGTCGGCGTTAATCGCGTCACCGGATCCGTAAGAACTACGGACCCTGGGTGAGCCCCAGGGTGAGCCCTAGCTCCGTAGCGCGGTGCACCAGCTGCTGCTTGCGGCTGACTCCGAGTTTCCGGTAGGAGCGGGCCAGGTGGGTTTCGACGGTCCGTACCCCGATATGGAGGCGGGTGGCGATCTGCGCGGCCGTGTAGCCCGCTGCGGCCAGCTCCGCGACCTGCCGCTCGCGGAGAGTGAGCTCCCCGGGGTTGTCTGTTCCTGGCGCGGTGCCCGGGCCCCCCGCTCCGAGCTGCTCCAGCAGTGACTGGGCCTGCTGTTGCCGTACGAGGGCCCCGCAGGCTTCGAAGGTGGCGGTGGCCGCCCGCACCGCATCCCGGGCCGCGCCGCGATCACATCGCCGGACCGCGTGCGCGTAGGCGACCTGGGCACGCGCCGCCATCAGCTCGTATCCGCGGGAGCCGAATTCCTCGGCCGCTGACAACGCGGCTCGTGCCGCGGCGTCACGCTGGCCGCGCCCGATCAGTGCCCACGCGCTGGTCTGCGTCTGGATCGCCAGGTGCAAGGGAGCGCCGGTGGCCCGGGCGTTGTCCTGCGCGCATCGTGCGGCCTCGGTCACGGCGCCCCAATCGTCGGCGAGCGCGCTGACCTCGGCCAGGTCCGCGAGCACGTACCCCAGCAACGCACGGGCACCCATCTCCGAGTAGCCCTCGACCGCGCGACGCAGCGCCGAGGCTGCGGTGGCCAGTTGTCCCTCGGCCCTGGCCACCGCCGCCTCGGCCCACCAGTACAACGGCTCGAGCAGGCCCAGCGCCCCGCTCCCTACCCGCGCCAAGGGGCGCAGATTGCGGCAGGCCTCAGCCAGCGCGCCCCGTTCCGCCGCCGCCAGCGCTGCCCGGCCCGCCAGCCGCAGTGGCAGGCAGAACCCGGCCGGCTCGTGGCGCTGCGCCCGCAGCGCATACCCCAATGCGGTGGTCAGATCCCCCGCGAGCAGCTCAATGAACTCACCCCACCGGGCGATCGCCGGGTCATCGTGCGCACGGATCGCGGCCGCGTGGGCCCACCGGGCGCGGGCTGAGACCAGGTGCCCCCGGCAGGCGTCCAGGCAGGCCAGCAACGTCAGGCTCTGCGACATCCACGAGGAGTGCGCCGCCTCATCGGCCATCTCGAGGCCGCGGCTGAGCACGCTCTCGGCAGCGTCGAAACGTCCCTGCCAGCCCAGCGCGTGCCCCAGCGCCACGAGCGCCTCCGCGATCCCCCGCTGGTCCCCGGCCTGCTCCGCCTCGCTCAGCAGAGCGCGGGCCGCCGTTTCCTCGCCACGCAGGTCACCGGCGCAGCCCTGGAGTTTGGCCAGCTCGATCGCGGCTAATCGGGCTGTCACCTCACGGCCGGCTTGCTGGCACAGGGCGAGCGCCTGCTGGCACTCCCGCGTCCCCGCGTCCATATCACCCGCGCCGTAGGCGAACAGGCCCGCGAGCCACAGCCGGACCTCGGCCTGCCGCTGCGGATCGCGCACCCCGGGCAGTAGCTGCCGCATCCGCGCCAGCGCGGTGGTTTCCGGCACGAAGTGCTCGGTCTGATTGACGATTCCCCATCTCGCGCCCTGGAGCACCGCGTCGAACACCTCACACCAGCGCTGATCGCCGACTGGCAGGAGATCCTGGAGCGACCGGACGGTCTGCCACGCCAGCGAGCCCAAACCTCGTTGCTGGGCGTGACGGGCCACCTCGATCAGCGCGGCGATCGCCGCACTGTCCCCCGTCCGCGCGGCGCACACATAGTGCCTGGCCGCGACCTCGATCCGGCCTGAGTCCAGCAACGCCGCCGCGGCCCGCCGGTGCATCACCCGCTTCCTGGCACCGCCGATGCCGGCGTAGATCACTTCCCGGGTGAGCGCGGGGCTGAGCAAGTAGCCAAGGGACCCTTCGCACTGCTGCTCGGCCACCATCCCAGCACCAGCGAGCCGCTCCAGGGCCAAGGCGACATCCTCCAGCGGCGCGTCGGCGATCCGGGCGAGATCGTCAGGATCCACGGGATCGCCAAGGACCGCGAGCACCTCCAGGAGAGCGAGATCCGCCGGGCCGAGTTGGGTCAGCTCGGTGCGGATCCAGCGGGCCAGGCGCTCCGGTACCGCAGCTGAGTCGGGCGCGTGAGGGGCGGTACCGGTCACCGCCGATTCCTCCAGCAGGCCCACGACGAGCCGGGGGTTGCCCTGCGTGCGCGCCATCACCCAGTCCACCAGAGCGGATGGCGCACCGCCGTGCGGGAGAGCGTGTGCCGTCAGCTCCCGGATGTCGTGGCGGGAGAATGGCTCGAGCGCCACCCGGCATACCCGCGCGTCCTGCTCCAGGGCATGCAGCACAGCCAGCGCGGTGGCATTCCGGGCCAGCTCCGCCGGCCGGGCCGTGACGAGCACGAACACCCGGCTGGCCGGATAATCCCGCGCGAGCCGCAGCAGCATCTCCCACACCGCGGGCTCGCCGCGGTGCGCGTCGTCGAGGAACATGACGATGGGCCGCTCGGCGCTGGCCCGGGCTAGCAAGGCGGGAATCCACTCGGCGAGGTGGTAGCGGAGCGCGCCGGCGCACGCGGCCGCGTCGTGGGAGAAATCAACCCGGCCCACGAGCGCGGGAAGGCCACCGAGGCCGCTGCCGCAGACCCGGCAGGCGCGATCCGCGCCTGGCCCGCTGACTCGCAGGCCGAGAGCGTCGGCCCAGGGGCCGAACGGGGGCATGCCGTTGAACGGGCAGCTGTGCGCGATCAGCCCGACGGCGTACTCGTCGTGGCAGGGAACCAGCTCACCCACCAGCCGCGTCTTGCCCAGCCCCGCGTCACCGAGCACCAGGGCCACGCGCAGCTCGCCGAGCGTACTCCGGTGCCGCTGCGCCCGCAGCGCCGCGAGTTCCCGAGCCCGCACGGATACGAGAGGCCAGTCGCCAACCGCATAGCGGACTGAGCTGGCGGCGTGGGTCATTGTCAAGTCGCGACAATCGAGTGAGAATCAAGGACGGCACGCATGGCTCACCACCTCGAATAAGCTGCCGGGCCCCCTCCCGACATCCGGTGCGCGACAATAATGTCCGCCAATCGAGACCTGAGTTTCAACGTTGCTGGATTTATCCTATACGCGCAGGCGCTACCCAACGCCCAGCACGTTCCCCCGATGCCAACGGCTGTCAGATTTTAGTAATGCCGAGAGTAGCAGGATTCGACAATAACGGTGAAGTCGCCCAGAGGTGGGCGATGCGGCCGCGAATTCTCATCACCCTTAGTGAGAAGGCGATGATAGAACATCATCCAGATGGCCTATTGCGCTCGCAGGTGCCAGGCCCCCTGGAGATGACGCCAGGCGTCTCATGAGGAGTCACTCGCCATCAGCATTGCCTTCACCACAGACAAGGCACCGGCGGCTCGGGTCTGCTGCTGATCGCCGGTCACCATGTCCCGGATGGTGACCGCGCCGACCGACCACTCGTCTGGCCCGATAATCACCGCGACGCGAGCGCCAGAACGGTCCGCGCGGGCGAGTTCCTTGCCCAGCTTCCGGATCTCCAGCGGGGTACTGGTCCGCAGGCCAGCCTGGCGCAGTTCGCGGGCGAGGCCCCGGGCGGCCTCGGCGAGCCCGGCGTCCACGGGGATGACCGCGACGTCGACCTCGCTGCGCGGCGCGGGCAGTAATCCGTGGGTTCCCAGGAAGTCCATCAGGGTGACATCACCCATGCCGAAGCCGATACCGGGGATCTGGGCGGAGCAGTATAACCCGACCAGATTGGCGTACCGGCCCCCTCCGAACAATGAGCGGCGATTCTCCGGACTGGTATCGAATACCTCGAAGACAGTCGATGTGTAGTAGTCGAAACCCCGCACAATCAATGGATCGAAGCTGACCAGGTCGCGGGCCGCAGTACCGAGAACGCGCATCAGCACGGACCGCTCGCGGGCCTCACCCGGCAGCTCATCGAGAAGGGCGTCCCCCGCGCCGAGAATCTCACCAAGCCGGTGGAATTGCTTGTCGGTCAACCCCAGCCCTGCGGCCTCCTGGGCGAGCCGGTCCTGCGGGTATTTCTCCCAGCGGTCGATGATCCCGCTCACGTCCCGGACGAGTTCGGCGGGTACCTCCACCATCGTGGTCAGGATCGCGTTCAGCAGCACCCGGTCGCTCACCCGCAGCACCCACATCCCGGGAGAGGCCCCCAGGCAGGCCATCATGTCGTGAATCAGCTCGAAGATCTCGATCTCGCACGCCGGGCTGTCCGACCCGAACACGTCGACGTTGATCTGCCAGTGCTCCCGGACCCGGCCGCGCTGCGGGCGCTCGTAACGGTGACAGTTCGGGTGGCTATACCAGCGCACCGGGAACTGCAGCTTCCCCACATTGCCGGCGATGATCCGCGCGACCGTTGGCGTCATCTCCGGGCGCAGCGCCAGCCGCCGGTTACCGCGGTCGGTCAGGGTGTAGAGCTGCTGGCTGACGATCTCCTGGCTGGACTTCGCCTCATAGATCTCGACCGGTTCCAGGATCGGGCCGTCGTAGCGCGCGTACCCGTACCGCTCGATCACCGCATACAGCCGCTGGAAGACCTGAGTCCGCACACTCATCTCGGCGGGCAGGAAGTCACGGGTGCCGCGGTAGGGCGCGGTCGGCAGGTAGTCAGCCACGGTAGAAGAGCCTAAGCGCCGCGCCGGACGCGCCCACCAGTACCCGGCGCGGGCCGTCAGCGCAGCCATTCCCGGACGAAATCCAGCCTGAATGCATACACTGGCTAGAGACTCCGATATACTCTGGCTATGGCCCGGCGCACCACAATCGAGGTTGATGACGCACTCGTGCGGGAGGCCGCCCGCATCCTGGGAACGACGGGCCTGAAGGACACCGTGAACTCGGCGCTGAAGTCGGTGATCCGGGCCCAGCATCGGCGTCGGCTCGCTGAGCGCTTGCGAACCGGTGAGGGCGTCGATTTCGGCGCCGAGACAGCTACCGCGGCTCGAACCTGGCGGAGCGGCTGATGCTGCTGGCTGACACCAGCGCCTGGCACCGCAGCGGGCACCCGGCGGTGACCGAGGAGTGGTCGCGACTGCTGGACCGCGACGAGATCGCGACCTCCGCACCTGTCCGCCTGGAAGTGCTCTACAGCGCCCGCAGCGCCAAGCACTACGCGGAGCTGAGCGAGGAGCTCGACTCGCTGCACCAGCTCCCCTGTGGGGAACCGGCGATGGACCGTGCGCTGTGGGTGCAGCGGCAACTGGCCGAGAAGCACGCACTGCACCACCGCAGCGTCAAGATCCCGGATCTCCTAATCGCCGCAGCCGCCGAGCTGGGCGGGGCCACGCTCTGGCACTACGACGAGGACTACGACCGTA
>DASTBN010000726.1:0-6176 GCA_035712045.1 Pseudonocardiaceae bacterium | reverse complement strand
CGCAGCGCGCCGCCGGTGTCCACCCAGGCGATCGACCCGCCACCGGCGCCCACCGTGTGGATCCCGACCGCGGGGGTGCGAAACGGCAACCCGCCGATCTCCGCGGACGTCGAGATCTCCGGCTGGCCATCCCTGATCAGGCACACATCGGTGGACGTGCCACCCATATCGAACGCGATCGCGTCGGCGAACCCCGCCGAGCGGGCCGCCGCCCCCGCCGCGACGACCCCGGCGGCGGGACCGGACAGCAGCGTGTGCACCGGGGCCGAGGCCGCGAAATCCAGGCCTGCGGTGCCGCCACCCGAGGTCATCACGGTGATCACCGGATCGGGGAGCTGGGCGCTCAGGTTCGACAAGTACCGGCGCATCACCGGGGCGACCGCGGCGTTGAGCACGCAGGTCGAGGCCCGTTCGTATTCGCGGAACTCCGGCAGCAGCGCGCTGGACCGGGTGACCGGGACGTCCAGCCGGGAGGCGAGCGCCGCGCACAGCCGCCGCTCGTGCTCCTCCCCGGCATAGCTGAACAGCAGGCTCACCGCCACCGACGCGGGTTCCCGGCGCGCCACCTCGCGCACCACCCGTTCGATCTCCTGCTCGGTCAGCGCAATGATGGGCTGGCCGTCCGGGCCGGTCCGCTCCAGCACCGTCACCACCCGCTCACGCGGCACCAGCGGGTCCGGGCGGGTCACACTCAGGTCGTAGAGCGCGGGACGGTTCTGGCGGGCGATCGCCAGGACGTCAGCGAACCCCTCGGTGGTCACGAACACGGTCCGGGCGATCCTGCGCTCCAGCACCGCGTTGGTGGCCGTGGTGGTGCCGTGCGGCAGCAGCCTCGGCGCTGCCCCCGGCCAGGCCCGCTCGACACCCTGGCGCACACCCAGTGCCTGGTTGCCCGGCGTGGTGGGGACCTTCACCGCCCGCGGCCGATGCCCGGGCGCGCGCACCACGACATCGGTGAACGTCCCCCCGACATCCACCCCGGCACACGCGGCGCTCCTGTCGTGATCACTCAGCATGGCGGGTTAGGTTGCCAATCGTGCTGTCGGCCATGGCAGAAGATTCTCATCCCGGCCCGTCCCGCTGGCTCAATGGCGCCGTCACCGGCACCCTCCTGGGCAGCGTCCTGGTCGCCGCGCTCGACCATGGCGGGCTGGCACCGGATCCGGTCTACGACGTGACCTGGATCATCATCACTCTGGCCGGTACCGGGCTCATCAGGGCGTACTCGTCTTTCGTGATGACCCGCAATCACCGGGAACCTATCCCCCGGACGGCGCTGCGGACGCTGACCGGCGAATGGGCCCTGGTCATCGCCGGGGTACCCGCGGTGGCCATCCTGCTCGGATCCTCGGCTGGCTGGTACCCGACGGTCACTGCGGTCAACGTGGTGCTGGGCGTGAACGTCGCCATGCTGTTTGGCTGGGGAGCCCTCGGCGCCCGCCAGGCCGGTTACCGGCCGGTGCCCGCCACCCTCATCGGCCTCGCGGACGCCACTGTGGGCATGCTGATCGTCCTGGCCAACGTGCTGCTGAAGTGAAGGAGGACGATGCGGGTCGCGGTGATGGGATCGGGAGGCGTCGGGGGGCTGTTCGGGGCGCTGCTGGCGCGCGGGGGTGCTGATGTCAGCTTCGTCGCCCGGGGGGCTCACCTCGGGGTGCTGCGGCGGGACGGGATCCGGATCGAGGGCGGCCCGGAGCCGTTCCACCTCAGCAGGGTACGGGCCACCGATGAGCCCGCGGACATCGGGCCGGTCGATGTGGTGATGGTGTGTGTGAAGCTCTGGGACACCGGGGAGGCGCTGCGGGTGATGCGGCCGCTGGTCGGGTCGGCGACGTCGCTGGTGTCCTTTCAGAATGGTGTCTCGAAGGACTCCTCGCTCAGATCCGCTTACGGCGGGGCGCGGGTGTTTGGCGGCGTGGCGTATGTGGCGGCGACAGTGTCGCGGCCAGGTGTGATCACGCAGACCGGGCCGCTGCAGCGGCTGGTTTTCGGTGAATTCGACGGCCAGCGTTCATCGCGCGTCGAGGACTTCCAGTCCGCGTGTGCCGCTGGGGCGATCGACGCGCGGATCAGTGCTGACATCCGCCTGGAGATATGGCGGAAGTTCGTCTTCCTGGTGGGGCTCTCGGCGACGACCACCACGATCCGGCAGCCCATCGGGGTGATCCGCGAGAATCCCCGGTCCCGGGCGTTTCTGCGGGACCTCATGCGCGAGGTGGTCGCTGTCGGGCACGCGCATGGCGTGCCGCTACCCGAGGATTACGCCGAGCAGCTGCTGGCGTTCGCGGATGAGGTTCCGCCGGACGCGCGATCATCGATGTATCACGATCTCGAGCGGGGAAACCGGCTCGAGATCAGCTGGCTGTCCGGTGCTGTCGTGGAACTCGGCCGCGAGGCCGGCATCGAGACACCCCTCAACCGCGCGGTCGCGGATATTCTCGCCGTCTACGCTGACGGGAGCTGGGATCGCTGACGCTAGGCCAGCGTCGAGGTGCTGGTGCCGTGGCAGAGGGTTTTCGCGAGTTCCTCGGTGTAGCCGAGGGCCCTCGCGTCACCGGCCGCGGTCAGCGCTTCCGCCAGGCCGGTGCAGCGGTCGGCGAAAAACGGTGGCCGCAGCACCGAGAGCTGCGCGCCAGTGAAATCCGTTTTGACCATACTCGCGTCGAACAACGAGATCCCCCGGAGATCCGTATCGCAAAGCGTGCTCTGATTCAGCCGCGCGTACGAGGCGTGGGCCCCCACAAGGCAGGCTTCGGTGAGGTCGGCCGCGATATGAGCCTGGACGAGATTCGCACCACTGAAATCCGCGCCTCGCAGAGACATCGCGCGCGGCGGATCACCCGTGAACATCGCGCGATAGAGATAGGCACCCGTCATTTTGGCCCCGGAAAGGTCACAGTCACGCACGACCAGTCCCCGCGCCTTGATCCCCTCGAATGACACTCGCGGTAACGAGCATTCATGGATGGCCAGGTTCTCCGCGAACGCTTGGCGCAGGATCGCACCGGCGGCTGAGGTGTAAGCGAGCGCGGCCCCCACCAGGGACGCTTCGCTCAGATCGATTCCCGAGAGCTCGCAGCGGACCAGCCGCCCGCCAGACAGATCCGCGTTGGCGAATTTCGCGTTCATCAGCTGGCAATCGACGACGTCGATATCGCGGAGATGCGCGTTACGGGCCGTCCACTTGTCGCCGCGCACACCCGCCAGCCGTAGCCCGGGAAGCTGCGCGCCGTCGAGACGTACCGCGCTCGCGGCGGTGGGCCGCTGGATGGTCAGGCCCCGGCCGGTAGCGCCCTCGAATGACAGCGTGTCGAGGTGGCACTTGCTCATGGTGACCTGTTCGAGGTCGGCGTAGTCGAACACCGCGCCGTCGAGCAGGCACTCGTTGAACGTCGCTCCCTGCAGCGCGGTCGCCCGCCAGTTCGTTCCGCGCAGGTCGCACTGGTAGAACGTCGCCCCGGCGAAGGAGCTCTGGGCCAGGACGGCGTCGACGAACCGGCATCCGTGGAACATGGTGCCCGTCGCGTCCAGCACATGGGAGAGGTCCGCACTGGTGAAATCACAGACCTGCGCTGCCAGGGCGTGCAGGTAGGTTCCACGCAGGGTGGCGCCGCGCAGGCTGGTCTTCTCCATCCCGGGGCAGGTCAGGTTCGCGCCAGTGAGGTTCGCGTTGTCTAGCCGCGTCGAATGCAGCACGGCCCGGTTCAGCATCACGCCACGCAAGTCGAGGCCAGCGAGGTCGGCGCGGGCGAGATCCGCCGAACTCAAATCGATGCCCCGCCCCGACCGCTCGAGCGCGTTCGCGGTCCATTCGCTGACACCGGCACTAGCCACCACGCGGTCCGGTGCATCGAGGGCCCGGCGAAGCCGACCAGCATCCGAGACCACGTCGACAGTCGCGCTGTCCGCGGTGGATGGTTTCGGGGCGTCCTTCATCGGTGAACGCCTAGGGGGGTCATAAGTGTGTTGTCTCTCACAATTTATCCCTGGTTCTTCGTCTTTGAAACGGATCGGCGGCTGATTCGCTGGCCCGACGAGTCCAAGAGCCTACGATCGCCCCGTCTATCGTCTTTCGCCGACCTCGCGGCGCTGGTGGCTGGTGTGGACGCCGCCGCCAGCCTGCCGCGTGCCCACGGGACGAGGCGCTCAGAGAGCACCCGGAGGATCGCCCCGCGTACCGCGCTCTCGGCTCCAAGGGTGGGTTCCAGGATGCTGAGATTGTCAGCGAAGCCCATATGGCTTGATTCCAGCGTCGACCGGAATGTAGCCAGCAGTGCCGTGTTGTCGTGAATCCGCGCGCCCATTGAGCCCGCGAGAAGGACTGCGTCCGGGTCAAGCGTATCGACAATCAGCGCCACCGTCTCAGCGAGATACCGGGTAGCCTCATTCACCTGGTCGAACACAGCGCTCTCCCCCGCCGCGCGCTCCTCCGCGATGCGGCGGAAGATGACCTCGCCCGCCGCCGGCAGGGCGTCTTCGGGAGCGCCGAGCGCCCTCGCGATCCCTGCCGCTGAGATCATGACCTCAAGGCAGCCCTCCCGCCCGCACCGTGGGCACAAACCGGCCCCGCCGGATATGGGACGGTGCCCCAGCTCTCCGGCATAGCCGTGACTGCCCCGGTACACGGATCCGCCAATGATCAGGCCGAAGCCGACGTGGTTGGACCAGTTTACGTATGCAACGACATCGAGCCCGCGCGCCGCGCCGCACTCGTGCTCCACCAGCGTCCGGAGGTTGGTGTCGTTGTCCGACACCACGCTGATGTCTCCCCAGTCGAGGCGCCGGGCTAACTGCCTGGCGACGCTGACGTCGCGCCAGGCCTTGTTGGTGAGCCCGTTGGGATGCGGGTATCCGGTCCGGACGTTGATCGGCGCCACCTGGCTGATCCCCACGCCGATCACCTCATCCCGCCCGACACCCGCCTCGCTCATCAATCGCTGGATGTTGCTGGCAGCCCAGTCGAGATACAGCTCCGGCGGCCGGCCGATCGGGAAGTGCTCCTCCGCGCGCTGGTCTGCGTAGAGCTGCCCGTGTACATCCGCGATCGCCACCCGGGCGTGCCGGGGGCCGAAGTCGACGCCGACCGCGTAACCGAGATCCGATCGCAGCCGCAGCGGCCCGCGGAAACGGCCATCGTCGCCGCGGATATCGCTGGTGAGCACCGGCGAGTCGCCCCCCACTGTGTACGCGTCACGGACGGCGTAGACGGAGGGCCGGGACAACCGGGTCGCGTCGGCGATCGCGGCCAGGGGCACCCCGGCGAAGGACGCGTCACGGAACCCCCGCGCGCTGACGATCCCACGACGGTGCAGGACACGCAGCACGAGCGCCTCCGATTGCTCGCGTGAGGCCTGCGCCGCCGTCGGGTTCGTCGTCTCCGCGGACGCCACGAAACCGCAGCGTAGCGAGTCAGGAAGGTCTTGTGTAGTCGGTTGCTAAACTATGACTGATAGCACTTGTAAAGTTCTTTACAAGACTCTATACTTGATCTTGAATGATCGATACCCTAGTTCTTACCAAGACACCAGCCTAGGAGCTGGTTCGAACCTGACATTAGCGTTGACGAATCCGTCGGCACCGGAAGAGGGATCATGAGCGATGAGCGGGCACCTAACCGGGCACACGGGCCACCACGGCAAGGTCACCACGGCAGGGAATGAAAGGAGAGGGCCATGGCCGTCATGAGCTACAAGACAGAGGACGGGCTCGCCGACTACGGCTTCTCGATCGAATTCAAATTCGATACCGGGTGGCGGGTGTATATCATCTTCCAGCCGTTCCATCAGAATAATGACGGTAACGTAAAATCGCCCTACCAGGCCGTGGATCGGCACGGGTATCCCTATGTGAATTGGCCCCTGAAGATCACCAGCCTGGGGGACGCACGGACAGTCGCCGCGCTGTGGGCCGAGCTGGATCAGCGTTTCCATACGCAGGAAAGAAGGAAAACACCACAGCAACCGAGAGTTCTAGCGTCATAATCAGCCCGGTTGAGGGCACATCACGATGGCTACCCTAACCGCAGCCAGCTGCAGGTAGCCATCGGCTGGCCGGGAGGATCGGGCCGGGGAGAGGCGCGGCCCGATCAACGCTGGCCAATTGGAGGCGATCATGTCGGTATCTCACCGGAGCGCGACGCGCCTGACCAGGCCTCAGTCCACAAGCGATGGCCAAGC
>DASTBN010000725.1:0-2403 GCA_035712045.1 Pseudonocardiaceae bacterium | reverse complement strand
TGCGGGCGCGGCTGGGCACCGCCCGTCTGGGCGGGCCACCGAAGGCCCGGCAGCGTCACATCGCGCGCGGCAAGCTGCTGCCCCGCGATCGGGTCGATTCGCTGGTGGATCCCTCGTCGCCGTTTCTTGAGCTCTCCCCGCTCGCGGCCACCGGCATGTATGGCGACGAGGCGCCCGCCGCAGGGATCATCACCGGGATCGGGCGGGTCGCCGGCCGGGAATGTGTCATCGTCGCCAATGACGCCACCGTTAAGGGCGGAACCTATTACCCCATGACGGTCAAGAAGCATCTGCGCGCGCAGGAAATAGCACTGAACAATCACTTGCCTTGTATTTACCTGGTCGATTCCGGCGGAGCGTATCTGCCGGAGCAGGATCAAGTGTTCCCCGACCGGGAGCATTTTGGCCGTATCTTCTATAACCAGGCGACGATGTCCGCTCGCGGCATCCCGCAAATCGCCGCCGTGATGGGCTCCTGCACCGCTGGTGGGGCGTACGTACCGGCGATGAGCGACGAAGCGGTGATCGTCCGCGGTCAGGGCACGATCTTCCTTGGTGGCCCGCCGCTGGTGCGGGCCGCTACCGGGGAGGTGGTGAGCGCTGAGGAACTCGGCGGGGCCGAGCTGCATTCCCGGGTGTCCGGGGTCACTGACCATCTCGCTGAGGATGACGAGCACGCGCTGCGGATCGTCCGCTCCATCGTCGCGACCCTGGGGCCGCCCCCCGCGCCGCCATGGGAGGTGGCCGCCGCTGAGGAGCCCGTCCTGGACGGGATCTACGAGGTGGTGCCGGTGGATCCCCGCGTCTCGCACGACGTCCGCGAGGTGATCATCCGGATCGCCGACGGCAGCCGGTTCTCGGAATTCAAGGCCGAGTACGGCACCACGCTGGTCACCGGTTTCGCCCGGCTCTACGGGCACCCGGTGGGGATCGTGGCCAGCAACGGGATCCTGTTCAGCGAATCAGCGCTCAAGGGCGCGCATTTCATCGAATTGTGCGACCAGCGGGGTATTCCGCTGGTGTTCCTGCAGAACATCTCCGGTTTCATGGTGGGCCGGGAGTATGAGGCCGGGGGCATCGCCAAGCACGGCGCGAAAATGGTCACCGCGGTCGCGACCACGAGGGTTCCCACGCTGACCGTCATCATCGGCGGTTCTTTCGGCGCGGGGAACTATTCGATGTGCGGGCGGGCGTACTCGCCTCGGTTTCTGTTCATGTGGCCCAACGCGCGGATCTCGGTGATGGGTGGTGAGCAGGCCGCCATAGTGCTCGCCGCTGTCCGGCGGGCGGATGATCCTGAGCCGGAGGAGGCATTCAAGGACCGCATCCGGGCCCAGTACGAGCATCAGGGCCACCCTTATTACTCCACCGCCCGGTTGTGGGACGACGGGATGATCGACCCGGCGGACACCCGGATGGTGCTCGGGCTGGCGCTCTCGGTGTGCGCGAACGCGCCGCTGGGCGCGGGTGGCTTCGGTGTGTTCCGGATGTGAGGCACATGTTCCGCACGGTCCTGGTGGCCAATCGGGGTGAGATCGCGGTACGGGTGATCCGCACGCTGCGTGCCCTGGGTGTGCGCTCGGTGGCGGTGTACAGCGACGCTGACGCCGGCGCCCGGCATGTGCGTGACGCCGACGTCGCGGTCCGGCTCGGCCCGGCGCCGGCCGCGGAGAGCTACCTGTCCATCGAGCGGATCCTGCGCGCCGCGGCACGTACCGGCGCTCAGGCCGTGCATCCCGGTTACGGTTTCCTCTCCGAAAACGCGGGCTTCGCCCGAGCCTGCGCCGCCGCCGGGCTGGTATTCGTGGGGCCGCCTCCCGCCTCTCTTGAGCTGATGGGTGACAAGATCCGCGCCAAGGCCGCCGTGAGCGCCGCCGGAATCCCGGTGCTGCCGGGCAGCGATGGCGCGGGCCGCTCCGACGCCGCGCTGGCCGCCGCTGCCGCCGCGATTGGCTATCCCGTGCTGCTCAAGCCCTCCGCAGGGGGCGGCGGCAAGGGCATGCGGGTGGTGCGGCGGGCAGCGGAGCTGCCGGAGGCCATCGCCGGGGCCCGCCGGGAGGCTGAGGGTGCCTTCGGTGACGGCGCGCTGCTGGTGGAACGGCTGGTCACGCGCCCCCGGCACATCGAGTTCCAGGTGCTGGCGGACGCGCGGGGCGCGGTCGTGTCCCTTGGTGAGCGTGAGTGCAGCCTGCAGCGGCGGCACCAGAAGATCCTTGAGGAGACGCCCTCGCCGTTGCTGGACACCCCGGCCCGATCCCGGATGGGGGAGTGCGCGGTGGCCGTCGCGCGCGCCGTGGGGTATGTCGGCGCGGGAACTGTGGAGTTCCTCGTGCCGGCGCAGGCGCCGGATCAGTTCTTCTTCCTGGAGATGAACGCACGGCTGCAGGTGGAGCACCCGGTCAC
>DASTBN010000724.1:0-11208 GCA_035712045.1 Pseudonocardiaceae bacterium | reverse complement strand
TGACAGTGCCCACCCCGGCCCTCCATGCATCCGACGGATACGTCCTGTCTGGACGTCCGGCACGGCTTCCCGAGCAGGAGGCACTAGCGTAGGCTGAGGTGGTGCGTAAGATCACAGTCAGCGTGGACGACTTCACCGCTGAGTTCCTGGCGGGCACCGGCAACGCCAGCGCGTGGATCCGCCAGGCTGTGCGGGCGGCCGCGCTGGCCGAGGCCGGCCGCCGCTACGGGGAGTTCGAGCGGGCTGCCGGGCTGGTGGACCCGGACTACCAGCACGCCCTGCTGCGCCTGCACGGTGCCCACGGCGAGGGCACGGACGCCGCCGCGTGAAACCCGAGTACCCCGCAGTAGTCCGGGGCGAGCTGTGGCGGCTGCAGACCCCGATCAGCGCGGCGAACCGCGTGGTCCTGATCGTTTCAGACACCGACTTCGACCGGCACCGCAACCAGGTGCTCACCTGTGACGTGATGAGTTCGGACCCGGGCGACCCACCGCTGACCGTCCGACTCGACCAGGCCGACCCGGTGGCGGGCTGGGTGATCGTTCCCCAGCTCACCAGCATCTTCAAGGGCTACCTGGCCGAACGCCTCGGTGAGGCCAGCCCAGCGACCATGATGCAAGTCGACGCCGTGCTGCGGGTGTTACTGCGCCTGCCCTGAATGATCAGCGGCGTCGATCGGCGCCTGCCGCATCCGCATCACCCAGGGCAAAGGCGACAAAGACCGCTACGTCCTCTTCCCCGCCGCCTTCAAAGAGACCCACGCCCTGCACATCAACACCGCCCAGGACAAGGGGTACCGGTAAGAACGGTGCGATGAACCGCCAACGCGGCTTTTCTGCTGGTCAAAGCACTGATCCTTGCGGCTTTGGTCGCCGTCTGGAATACCAATGCGCCGCACCTGCAGGGCGCTGACCAGGCGATATACCATCGATTGCGGCTGGTGGCAGCTTCCTTAACGACACGTCCGCCGTGGGTTCAGTGAGAGTGAAGGTTCATCGGTGGGAACCCACGGCCTGAACGCGGTTGGGCTCCGGGATTTCCGTGGGTTCACGGTAAGGAGAGCGAAACATTTTGGGGGAGGCAGCGCTGAACTGGGCATCAGTACCGGTCGGCAAGGTCCAGAGCAGCGATGTTGATTGCGGAAAAGCGCCGCTCGCGACCCAGCCCACGCCAGTGCTGACCCGCAGGTCAACCACGCTCGTCGCTTGCCTCCCCCAGTTTGTTTCGATCTCCCGAGCGTCCTCCTTCTTTAGGCTAATCGGGTGATTGCCCTTGATGAAGTGAACCTCGCCATGTAGGCGCCGTGTTATGTGTAGCAGCAGTCGCCGAGAACTCACACCAGCCCACCCGGGCACGGGAACGAGCGATGCGAAAGTTCCGATCTCCGGGCGGGCGCAGCGGTTCCTCTCGGCGTTCAGCGGGATATCACCGCACTTCCGGCCCCACCGCCACCGACTCACCACAGCCCAGCACCGACATGAAATGGCCGCCCGATTCACCATCTGGACCAGGTCGTCGGGCTGCCCACCGCCGCCTGACCGCAGGCACCGAATCACACCCCCAAGGCCAAGAGGATGTCCAGCCACCCTCAACCGCCAAACAACCTGACAATGCCTCCGGCGCAGCCTCGGTCACGCCAACGCCCGGACAGTGCTCCGCTACGCCGGCCAACGGGACACCACCGCCGACGCGGAGATCCGCACCTGGCGGCGCCGAAAGATCACCGGGCGCCCGAACAGTTGATCTCCCACGGTTTTGGTCGGTCTCGCGTCGCTGGATTCGACCGCTGAGCTGTGGGTGTTCGTGATGGGCCAGTCACCGGACTTCGCCCCGTTCCAGGACGAGGGCCGGTTGTCCCGCTACGCCATGGGCATGGACGACTCGGTCGCGAAGGCCGCGGTCGAGGCCCTGGAGGCGCTGATCGCGGAGATGGAATGGCGCGGCAAGGTCCTCGGCCAGCTCGGCCTGCCGAAGACCTCCCGGAAACTCGCTGATCGGCCTGAGCGGGGCCTGCACTGGCTCGGGATGTGGCCGAGCTGAACACGGCGCGCTACGAGGGCTGGACGTTCGGCGACCTGAAGGCCGCGCTGGCCGGGTACGGCGTCGAGCCGGTGAAGTCGGACGACGTGATGGTCGTGCGCGCCGATGACATCGCGGCCGCGCTGAGCGAGCGGGAGGAGCGGTGAGAAGACAGGGAGGCGGGGAGATCTCCCTGTCACCTGGCTGGACCCGCCTCCCTGGCCTGAACTGCGCGAACTAGCGTCAGGGAGGCATTTGACGGTCATCTGGCAGGCGTCAAATAACCGCCCATCCGGCGGTACCGGAGGGGTCGATCCGACTCCCTCCCTGAACACGCCGAAACGCCCCGCTCCAGCCTCCGGAGAGGTGGAGCGGGGCGTTCGTTATTCCCGGCTGGGCCGGGGTGGTGTCTGGGGCCGGGGAGCCCGTCCAGCTCGGGAACCGCGGGCCGGTCCAGCGGGCCCGGCCGAGTTGTGAGACTCGATCGTATCGGCCCTGTCCTCCCCGTTTAATCTCGCTTGGCTCGGTACGCCCGTGACTGGGCGAAGTAGGCGTTCGCGGCTGGGATGTACAGCAGCACCACCCCGGCGACCACCGCGACCAGCGCGGCGGCTAGCAAGAACACACGGAAGATTTCACCCCCCGATAGGAGTCCTCCAAAGGCGGCGCGAGTGAACCGAACCACCGCGATCAGCCAACCAGAGCCGACTAACACAGTCAGGACCGTGACCGTGATCCGAGCCCCGTTTCGGCCGCCAAGAACAACTCTGGCGAGCACGCAGTAGATAAGGCTTATCATAAATAACTTGGCGAACTGTTCTGCGAAATCCGGGCCGACAGTCGCCCCCCGTTGGACCCGGATGAAAGTTCCAACGAACGGTGTGACCGCACCAAGAGTGATCAGCGTCGCAGCCACGTTCACCACGCGCGGTCTCGCGGGAGGTCCCGGAGGTGGCTGCGCTGGAGTAGACGTTGGGTGTTCGGCCGGCTTTGGATCATCCCCCGACATCGTCACAAAATAATGAAACCACGGGAGTCCCGGACCGTGCAGCGGGAAATCTCCTAAAAGAATTAAATCAGGCCTGTCCAGCGCGACACCCGGACGGACATAACCCGGCGGTGGGCAGCGCTGTCGAGGCCCACCCCCGACGGTGAGCTCTCGCAAGCGGCTGACCTGAGTTGTCGGGTGGGGGGGCCTACCCTGGCGGCTGGGGGACGTTCGGGGCAGGCCCGTATCGCCGGTGCGGCTGGGGTACGGGTGTCGATGATGCTCCGCAGGCCGCCGTCCCTAACGCGGGGCGGCATCCGCGGAGAACAAATATTTGACGAGGACCCAGACGAGTCCAACGACCTGCGCAACCGCTGCGCCAGGCCACATTTACCCAGATCGGGCCCGGTGGTGGCGCTCGGTATGGCCGATATCTTGACCTGATGCGGCATGCTTGTCTACGGCGACCCGAGATGATCTACGTTATCTCTGGTCAGAGCGGTAATAACCCGATGTCAGCCGCTCAACGTATTTCGCGATGATGTCGACTTCGAGATTCACCAGCTCACCGGGACGGCGGGGCCCGAGAGTGGTCAGTTGCTGGGTGGTCGGGATGAGCCCCACTGAAAACTCATTAGTCCCTGCGTCGATCACGGTCAAGGACACCCCGTCCACCGTGATAGATCCCTTCTCGACCACGTACCGGGACAACCTGGTGGGCATCCCGATCCGGACCAGCTCCCACGGGGCTGCCTGCTGCGGCGGAGTGCGAGAGAGCACGGTGCCAGTGGCATCGACGTGACCCTGCACCAGGTGACCACCGAGCCGGTCGCCGAGCTTCGCCGCGCGCTCCAGGTTCAGCCGGGCACCGATCCGCACCGCACCCAGGTTGGACCGCCGCAACGTCTCACCGATCACGTCGGCAGTGAACACGCCTGGTTCGATGTCGACCACGGTCAGGCACACACCGTTCACCGCGATCGAGTCCCCGGCGCGGGCATCAGAGCTGGTCAACGGGCCGCTGATGGTGAATCGCGCCGCGTCGGGCCGCTCGTCGCGGCCGAGCAGCTCCCCGAGCTCCTCGACGATGCCGGTGAACACCGCTCACCAGCGGCCGCATCCGCGGGCCTGGGCGCGGAGCGATTCCATGGCCTGCGCCGGGTCGTCAGCCCCGTAGACCGCCGAACCGGCGACGAAGCAATCCACCCCGGCCTCGGCGGCGGCCTCAATGGTGTCGGCGTTGATCCCCCCGTCGATCTCCACCAGCAGGGTGAGGTGGCCGGTGTCCACCAGCCGCCGGGCGGTGCGTACCTTCTCCAGCACCTCAAAGATGAACGACTGACCGCCGAAACCGGGCTCCACGCTCATCACCAGCAAGGTGTCGTAGTGCCGCAGCACCTCCACCCAGGGCTCCAGCGGCGTCTTGGGTTTGATCGACAGGCCCGCCTTCGACCCGGCCGCGCGCAGGTCCTTGGCCAGCTTCACCGGATCCCGCGCGGCCTCGGCGTGCACGGTGACGTTGTAGGATCCCGCTTCGGCGTACCCGATCGCCCACCGATCCGGATCCTCGATCATGAGGTGGCAGTCCATCGGGATGTCGGTGTAGCGCATCAGGCTCTTCACCACCGGAAGGCCCAGCGTGAGGTTGGGCACGAAGTGCGCATCCATCACATCGACATGCACCCAGTCGGCCCCCGGCACCGCCTTGACCTCATCGGCCAGCCGGGCGAAGTCAGCGGACAGAATAGACGGCGCCATCATCGGCTCACGCGACACAGGGTGCACATTAGCGTGCCCAGGGCGCGGTTTTCGCGTTCTGGGGACAGACTGCGGTAATTCCGTGTGCGATTAGTGCAGTCTGTCCCCAGAACGCAGGGAGGCGGCGGTGCGGTTAGGGGCGGTGGAGCTGGGTGGGACGAAGGTGGTCTGCCTGGTGGGGTCCGGCCCGGATGACATCGTGGCGCGAGCCCGGATTCCCACCTCAGCGCCGAGTCGGACGTTGGACGCGATTGCCGAGTTTCTCCAGCGAGAGGTGGCTTCCCGGGGTCCGCTGGCCGCAGTGGGGATCGCGTCGTTCGGCCCGGTGGAGTTGCGCCGGTCCCACGCCCAGTACGGCTTCATCACGGCGACCCCGAAACCGGGCTGGTCCGGCGTCGACGTGATCGGCCCGGTGCGGCGCGCGCTCGGTGTGCCGGTGGGATTCGACACCGACGTCAACGGAGCCGCGCTGGGCGAGGGCCGGTGGGGCGCGGCGCGTGGCCTGGACACGTTCGTCTACCTGACCATTGGCACCGGCATCGGCGCTGGTGCTGTGGTCGGAGGCCAGGTCGCCCATGGGCTGGGGCACCCGGAGATGGGCCACCTCGGCGTGTCCCGGCAACCCGGCGATAGCTTCGCTGGGGTGTGCCCCTTTCACGGTGATTGCCTGGAGGGAATGGCCAGTGGCACGGCCCTCGCCGCACGCTGGAGTTGCCCCGCCGAGCTCATCGACAATGATCGGCTCCCAGCGGCCGTCGAATTGGAAGCGGCCTACCTCGCCGCCGGGCTGCGTGCCATCGTGTACACGCTCGCACCGCAGCGGGTCGTGATTGGGGGTGGCGTGGCCGCCTTGCCTGGGCTGTTCCCGTCCCTGCGGGCCCGCCTGTCCACGGAACTGGCCGGATATCCGGGTCTGGCCGAACACGTCTCTGACGACTTCCTCACCCCGTCGGCGCTGGGCTCGCTAGCCGGTCCGGCCGGGGCTTTCGTGCTCGCCGATCGCGCCTACCAGGCGGACCTCAGGGAAGGCAGTCATGGCAGTTAACAGTGGGGCCTCGCGGCGAGCGGCGATGTACGGCGAGAACGATCTCAGCTCACTGTGCATTTTTTCCGGTCACTACATCAATTTCGGTTACTGGCGCGGGTTCACCCCCGGTCTCATCACGATCGATCAGCGCACGGAAAGCCAGGCGAACATGTACCGCGCCATCCTGCGGCGCTTGGCGATAGAACCGAGCGACGTGGTGCTAGAAGTCGGATGCGGCATCGCGGTGGGCACCGCGCTGACACTCCGGGAGTTCAACCCCAGCGTGATTCACGGCCTCGACGTCTCCCCGGATCAACTCGATCGCGCGGCCCGTGCCCACGCCGATTTGCTGGCACAACAGCCTGGCCGCGTGATATTCCGGCTTGGTTCGGCGTTGAGCGTTCCCTATGCCGGTGAGACCTTCGACAAGTGTTATTCCGTGGAAGCGGCCCAGCACTTCGAGGACCTGACCACCTTCTCGGCTGAAGCGCATCGGGTGCTCAAACCTCGTGGCCGGCTCGCCGTCGCCACATTCTTTACGCCTCACCCGGGCGCCGGGAACGAGTTGCGGACATTGATCGAGACCATCGGCAGCGGTATCGACGTGATCTTTCCCATCGGTACCTTCCGAGAGGATCTCCTCAAGGCGGGATTCGTGAACGTGGATGCCGAGACTACTACCTCGTCACGGCGGACAAGCCATGACCCGCTTGCCTCACGGACACAGGGACGCGACACGCCAGGCAGGACCGCTCAGCGGCGCAATAGAGCGCAGAACATCGCGTCGGTGCCGTGGCGGTGTGGCCATAGCCGCACGTGGGGGCCATCGCCCAGCAGGGGTACTCCGGGGAACAGGGGCCTGGCATCGAGTTGCTCGGCACCGGTACGCCGCACCACGTCGGCGACCACCCCGACGGTCTCATCCAGGTGCGGCGAACATGTCGCGTACACCACGACTCCGCCTGGGCGGACCAGCCGCAGGGCGGCTACCAGCAGTTCCCGCTGCAATCGGACCAGCCCGGGAACGTCCGCCGCCTGCCTCCGCCAGCGCGCCTCGGGGCGGCGGCGCAAAGCTCCCAGCCCGGTGCAGGGAGCGTCGACCAGCACCCGGTCGTAGGCGCGGTCCCGCAGGCCGCTATCCCGGCCGTCGACCATGTGCACCGTCACGGGCAGGCCCGCGCACGCTTGGCTGACCAGCCGAGCCCGGTGCTCGGCGGGCTCCACCGCGTCCAGAGTGGTTCCCCGGGTGTCCCCTATGGCGCCCAGCAACGCCGCCTTACCACCCGGGCCCGCGCACAGATCCAGCCAGCGGCCATCTCGGCCGACCAGTGGCGCCTCGGCCAGCGCGATCCCGACGAGCTGGCTGCCCTCGTCCTGCACGTGCGCCATGTGCGCCCGCACCTCTGGCAGCTCACCGGGGTCACCACCGTCGGGCAGGTGCACCCCGTACGGCGAATAAGGGGCGAGCTGGCCACCGGTCAGCGCGGCGAGCTCGGCGGCGCTGAGCTGACCGGGCCGTGCGAGGAGGTGCACCACGGGGCGGGCATCGTCGGCGGCCAGCGCCCGCGCCAACTCATCGGGGTCACCACCGAGCGCGTCGGCGAAGGCCTGCGCGATCCACCGGGGGTGCGAGTGCGCGATAGCCAGATGGCCCACCGGGTCGTCGTCACGCGGCGGGGCGAGAGTCCGCACCCAGCCGTCCTCATCTTGCTCACCGACCCGGCGCAACACCGCGTTGACGAACCCCGTGGCGCCGCTGCCACGGCCCGCCCGTACCAGGTCCACGGTGGTGGCGACCGCGGCGTGCGGCGGCACCCGGGTCCGCAGCAGCTGGTAACTGCCCAGCCGCAGGGCGTCCATCAGCTCGCTGTCCACTTCGGACAGGGGACGGTCCATGCAGCGCTCCAGCACCGCGTCCAGCAGGCCCTGGGCGCGGCAGGTGCCGTAGCAGAGCTCGGTGGCCAGGGCGGCGTCGCGGCCGTTGATTCCCCGCTGCCGCAGCAGGCTGGGCAGCGCCAGGTTCGCGTACGCGTCGCGTCCCCGCACGGCGGCCAGCACGTCCAGGGCGGCCTGGCGGGCGGGGTCGTCGATCGGGGGGCGGCTGGGACCGGAGCGCCGCTGGGGCGGCCTGGGCCGGGACGGCCGGGATGGTTTGCGGGGTTCCGTCATTCGAACCGCTCCCCTGGTTCTGGCCGGGCGCCACGGGCCCAGTCCGCCGCGGGTATCGCCCGTTTGCCGGGGGCGGTGATCTCGCCCAGCCGAAGCGCCACTGTGGCTGTGCCGACGAGGACCTCACGCTTGGCCACCCGGAGCTCACCGGGTGCCAGCCCATCACCATCAGAGAGCCGCATTGGCCCGAGGCCGACGCGCTGGCCTCGGAACAGGGCCCAGCCGCCGGGGGCGGGCGTGACCGCGCGCACTTGGCGGTGTACCGCGAAGGCCGGTGCGGTGAAGTTCAGATGAGCGTCTTCCGAAGTGAGCTTCGATGCGTACGACACACCCTCATCCGGCTGGGGCACGGGAGAGACGGTCCCGTCCTCGATCCCGTCTAGGGTGGCCACCAGCAAACCGGCCCCGGCGTCGGCCAGCCGGGACAGCAATTCCCCGGCGGTGTCATCGGGCCGGATCACTTCGGTGAGGGTGCCGTACACCGGGCCGGTGTCCAGGCCCTCTTCCAGCGCGAACGTCGACGCTCCGGTGATCTCGTCCCCGTGCCAGATCGCGGCCTGCACGGGGGCCGCGCCGCGCCAGGCGGGCAGCAGCGAGAAGTGCAGGTTCACCCAGCCGTGCCGGGGGATGTCCAGGGCCGCGCGGGGCACCAGCGCACCGTAGCCGACGATCGGGCAGCAGTCCGGGGCCAGCGCCCTCAGGCGGGCTAAGAAGTCCCGTTCGGCGGGGCGGCGCGGGGTGAGCACCTCAAGGCCCGCCTCGTCGGCCCGGGCGCCGACCGGGGAGCGGGCCAGGCGCCGCCCCCGCCCGGCTGGCGCGTCCGGCCGGGTGACGACCGCCGCGACGTCATGACGATCGGAATCCAGCAGGGCGCGCAGCGCGGGCACCGCCACCTCGGGTGTTCCAGCGAATACCAGCCGCACCGCTCAGCGCACCTTGCCCAGCAGCGGATGCGGGCTGAGTTTGACCACCGGCACGGGGGCGCCGAACCAGCGGGCCTGCCGGATCTCCCGCATCGCCTGCTTGCGGGTCTGCGGATCGAGCCGGTCGATGAACAGCACACCGTCGAGGTGATCGGTCTCGTGCTGGATCACCCGGGCCAGCCGCTCGGTGCCGGCCACCTCGACCGGCTCGCCGTGCTGATTCAGCCCGCGGGCGACGACCCGCAGGTGACGGCGGCAGTCCCAGGACATCCCGGGGATCGACAAGCAGCCTTCCGGGCCGTCCTGGCTATCCTCGCCCACCACCTCGATAACCGGATTGACCAGATGCCCGGCGGTGCCCGCCCCGCTGGAATCCGCCCCGCCGGAATAGGCCCCGCCGGAATCGACACAGCGATAAGTAAACACCCGCAGCGAGATCCCCAGCTGCGGGGCGGCGAGCCCGGCTCCGCCTTCCGCGGTCATCGTCTCCAGCAAATCGCGGACCAGGTTGCGCAGTTCCTTGTCGAAATCGACGACCTCGCTGGCGCGGGTGCGCAGCACCGGATCACCGAAAAGCCGGATGGGTTGAACAGCCACCTGCGCAGTATGCCGGGTGCGCGCCGCGCGGCCCGCACGGTGTCAGATCACGACAGCTCCGGTGGGTCGAGCCGCACCCGCACCGGGTCTGGCAGCTTGCGGGCGCTTCGCCCGGCCTGGACTGCGGTGAGCACGGCGGCCAGGGCCGCTCCCTCGGAGCGGGGCACCCGCAGCAGCAGCCGCTCCCGCTTACCCTCGGCTTCCCCCGGGACCGGCACCGGGCCCAGCACCTCGATCCCGGCCGGGATCTCCAGGCCCGCCAGGGCTTCCGGAGTGCCATCCAGCGCGGCCATCCGGACCGAGGGGGGAAAGCCGAGCTCCGCGCGGGCGGCCAGCTCCGTGCTCGCGTGGCCAGCCGGATCCCACCGGATCAGCGCCTGGACCGCGCTCAGCGACGCGTCGGCGACCACGATGACTCGGCCGCCCTCGGCGGCGGGCTCGACCAGCGCCGCTGCGGCCATCCACCGGCGCAGCGCCTCCTCCGCCGCGCGCAGCGAGGGGCGGGCCAGCAGCGCGGCGGCATCGAGCAGCAACGCCGCCCCGTACCGGGCCAGCGGCTCAGCACCCGGGGTCGCCACCACCAGCGCCGACCCCGGCGGGATGTCGCTGAGCACCTGCTCAGCGCCGGAAGTGCGCAACGGCACCCTGGGGAAGGCTCGGCCGAGCTCCTCGGCGGTGCGCCGGGCGCCGATCACCATCGCGCGCAACCGGGTGGCGCCGCAGGCGGCGCAGCGGTACCGGGCTTCGGGAGCGCCACACCACCGGCACGCGATCTGATCGGCGGCGAGTAGCGCGAGCGGTCCCGCGCAGTGCCGACAGCGGGCCGGAACCCGGCATTCCTGGCACGCCAGGGCAGGGACGTAGCCGCGCCGGGGTACCTGCACCAACACCGGCCGGTCCCGGTCCAGCGCCGCGCGCGCCGCCTCGAACGCCACCGCGGGCAACCGGGCCGCGCGGGCAACCGGATCCCGAGCCAGCTGAGTGGTGTCCTCACCGATCGCGGTGACTCTCGGCGCGGCAGCGCGCACCATCTCCCGGGTGGCAACGATCTCGTGTGCCCATCCGGTGTCTACCGACAGCTGCGTTTCGGCGGTGCGCGCGTGCCCAGCCACCAGCAGCGCCGCGCCTTCCAGCACCACGCGCTGGCCGAGCACCAGCCGGGTGTGCGGGTAGGGCGCGCGCGGCTCGGCGTGCGGGTCGTCACCGTCGTCCCACAGCACCATCAGACTCAGGCCGGCGACCGGGGCGAAGGCCGCCGCCCGGGTGCCTACGACGATACGCGCGGTACCGCGCCGCACCGCCAGCCACCGCCGGTAGCGCACCGCGGGCCCGGCCTCGGCCGCCAGGGTGACCACCGCGTCGGGCCCGGCCAGTGCGGCCACCGCGGCGTGCACCCGGGTGGTGTCCCGGTGATCGGGCAGGACCAGCAGCGCACCCCGCCCGGTGGCGGCGGCGGTCACGGCGGCCTCGGCGAGCCGGGCGGGCCAGTCCTCTCCCGGCAACGCCTGCCAGCAGGCGTGCGCGGCCCGGCCCTGATGTAACGCGTCCAGGAAGGCTGGCCCGCGGGGATAGCGCTGCCAGCCATCCGCTGCGGGCCGCTGCGGCGGAACCACCGGGACCGCGGCGGGCTCGGCTTCGGTGCGGGCATGCCGGGGGGGCACGGCCAGCCGCAGCACGTCGCTCATGGTGCCAGCGCACCGGTCGGCCACCGCCCGGGCCAGCGCGGC
>DASTBN010000723.1:0-3397 GCA_035712045.1 Pseudonocardiaceae bacterium | reverse complement strand
CCTTGACATCGCCCGAACCCTGCAAACACCCCTGCAAGAAGCCCGCGCACAGGAAGGCCTCGGACACTGCCACCTACGCCAGGAACAGACCAACGACGGCCTCTCATGCCTCCACCAAGCACTCGCCCTCTACCGCCGCCTCGGCATCCCCGACACCCAGCGCGTAGAAACCATTCTGCGCACCCAGCGATCACCCCAACCCTAAAAAACATTAGTCCCGAGCATCGTCACTCCCCGCTCCGGCCGCAGCTATTTAGCACTGCTGGTGACGTGCACCCAGCAGTGCTAAATAGCTGCTGACATTCGGCACGCCTCGCTGTGGTCGGGCCTTATCTTCGGGTTGGGTTCGAGGATGTGCGTGGACGTCCATAGTTGTTGACGTACCAATTAACGTAAATCGGGGAGGAGCACGAATGGGCCGGGCCGCCGGGAGCGGAGCGGGAGGCGGGCCCGGCCCACGGCGCGCTTGCGCGCCGCCAGATCCCATAGAGGTTAATTCGGCAACGCACGCGCTGTAACAGGTTAAGGACGTAGTGTGATCACCGGTGACCTCGTGTTGGGTAGCTGGTTAGTCACCGGTCGCGTGTGCTGGCGCGTCGGCTGAGGTGTGGTTGCTGTGGTGGGTGTCCGGCCTCACGAAGCGGGGCGCGCAGGTCGCTGACCGTTTCCTCGTGGCGGGTTCGCTGGCCGACGAGTCGTTGCGCGCTGTGGGCTTTCCCGGTCTCGATCGCGGTGCGGGCGGCGGTCAGCTCGGATCGGAGTCCGGCCAGCTCGGCGCGCTGCCCGGCGGCCTGGGAGTGCCAGTGCTCACGTTGCTCCCGGGTCATGGCCAGCTCGCCGGAGAGATAGCCGACTTGGCTGGCAGCCCGGCTCGCGTGTCGCCCGGCGTTCTCGACCCGGTGACGCGGGTACTCAGTCCGCTCGCTTTCGGCAACCAGACGATCAGCCAGCTCGACCCGGGCGGCCATCAAGTCAGCGGCCTCCTGCCGCACGGTGGCCAGCCGCTCACGGAACCGCTCGATCTAGTCCTGGGCCAGCTCACCAGTGGTTTCCTGGAGACGGTGGCCGGTGCACCCGGCCCCGGCCCGCACGGCAGTGGCCTGTGCCCAGCCGGCACTGAGCCGCTCACCTAACTCGGTAACAGCGCTGGCCCACTCGTCCCGCTCCCCCGCATCTGGTCCCGCCCGGTTTCCACGGCCTCCAGCTCGGTCAGCGCCTCCCCGGCTGCGGCCTCGGCAGCCGTGGCTCGCTCGGCGGCCTCCCCGGCGGCGGCCGCGTCCAGATCCGCAGCCGTGCCTACGGCCCCGGTGATCCGCCCGGCCAGCGCGGACATCCGCTCCTCGTGGCTGACCACCTGATCACGGACCTCGGCCAGCAGCAGCTCCAGCATCATCCGCGCGGCGGTCACCGGCCGCGCCTGATCACGGTATTTGCCCTCACTCCAAGGGTGCTCAGTGTTGGCCCCCACTGGGGTTGCGCCACTACCAGGGGCAGGCAGCGTGAGCTGGCCCTTGGCCACTCGGTGCGCGGTCAGCCGGGTATGCCGTACCCCATCCACCGCCTGACCACAGTACTTCGGCGGCGCACCCCGGCCCCCGTAGGGCATCCGGTGGTGCAGTCGGGAATCTCGCAGCTCACCCAACGCTCGATATTCACCGTGCCGATCCGACCGCAGTCCATGCTCGTGCTCCCCTGGTTCACCATACCTTAATAGTTTCGTTAACATTTCATTGCATTAACATAATTTCGTATCGTACTGTATCGTTTCTTCACCTCTGTCGCGATGCGCTGGCGGCCCGACTTCCTGGCTGATCCAGACATGAGCCGTCCTTGGCCAGGCGGATTGGTAGTCATGTGGCCTGGTAAGCGACACTCCTCTCCACACGGTTCGTCACTCGCGGTGGAGACGAGCTGTGGATGACAGACGAGCTGTGGATGACTCCGTTCAGCGGTAATCAGTCATCTGTGCGACGCCAGCACGGCCATGCTGACGCCTTCTGCCGTGCCGACCGGGCCGGTTATCCGGTGGCAAGCCGACCCGCCCCGCAGGCGCACAGCGCCGAGGAGCGGAAGCGGCGCGGCAGCACTGCCCAAGTCGGCCACAGGGCCGGTGACGGTGCTCGGCAAGTCGGCGACACGATGCCGGTAAAGCCGCTACGGCGGGGATGGTGCCGTTCGTCGAGCGCCGGTATGCGTTCGCCGGCAAACGGCGTCTGCGTATGCAACGTGTGCAGAACGAACGCCGGGCGACAGCGGCCGCGCTCGGAGCGGTGCCGGGAAGACCCCGTTAGGCTCGGACTTCGAGGCAACGGCGTGTTGAAGCTGGGAGGCAGAGGTGACGGAGTCACATTGCGCGGTGATCACCACGACGGACAGCGCGGAGGCGGCTGAGGAACTCGGCCGGGGGATCGTGGATACGCGCCTTGGCGCATGTGTGCAGATTGTCGGGCCGATCCGTAGCCTTTACCGGTGGGATGGCGATGTTCAGAATGACGAAGAGTGGCAGTGCTGGGTAAAGACTAGCGCTGATCGGCTTGACGCGCTGACCGAGTACATTAAGAAGAATCATAGCTACGATGTACCAGAGATCGTCGCATTACCCATTATCGGGGGTAGCCGCGACTACCTGTCATGGATCACCAACGAGACTCGCTCCGTTTGAGCGAACGATAGAGAAGCGCTACCGGCCGCGCAGAGTTGAGATTATTTGATCCCGGAGGGCGTTGGCGGTGGGATCCCCTCGCTCGTTTGTTGATGAGAGCGTGGCCGCGAGGGTGAGAAGCCGTTGCCTGGCGAGGGTGGTCTCGGTGCGTGTGGTCAGCTCGATAGCATCTGCGACCAGCGTGGTCGCCCGGTCGTAGTCGTTCGTGTGGGCGGCGTGGATCGTGAGATCGGCGAGCACGATCGCCCGGACCTTGTTGTCCATGAGAGAAAGCGACAGGAGCAATGAGTCGGCCGCGGCGGTAGCGTCACGATGACCCAGGGTGGTGTACGCGGACACCGTCATGCTTCCGAGCCTGCTCGCGCCGAAGAACGCGGTCCACGGCCGTTCGGAGCGCGGGCATGCGAAATCGAAAGCGGTGAGAGCGCGCTCGACGGCGCGTAGCGCGCCGGTGGCGTCTCCTGAGCGTGCTAGCTCTTCTGCCTCACGGGCCAAGAGCCAGGAACGTGTGGCGGGTGCGGACGAGCCGGGGACATACTCAAGGGCTTGTCGCAGCAGCCGGGTAGCGGGAACGGTATCGTTCTGGGATGCGGCTAGGTAACTCCAGTAACCGAGTGCGCAGGCCGCTAACGCGCCGTCGCCGGTCTGTTTGGCGATTTTCAACGTCGAGCGCCAGGCGTTAGCGGCTTCGTTTCCCCCGCCAAGATCGAAGAGAAGCCAACCGGTCAAGACATC
>DASTBN010000722.1:0-2979 GCA_035712045.1 Pseudonocardiaceae bacterium | reverse complement strand
CGTCGCTTCTGCTGACGGTTCGCTGATGATGATCACAGGTACGGTCCAGTTTGGAAGGCTGAGCACGATGTGCCGTTGGGGTCTGATTTGTGGTCGGGCCGGGTCATAGGGCCGCGTTGATGACCGTGGTTGACCGGATGTTCTGGCACGTGGGGTGTTGGCCTGCCGTAGCGAGGGTGGGGCGGACTGTCATGATTCCCGCTTATGCGCAGGGGTGGGGTCCGGGACCGGCTGCTTGTCGTGGTGGGTCTGGCGTTGATCGTTGTCGCAGTCGTGTTGTGGGTGTGGTGGTATTTCGTTCCAGGTCAGCGTGGGGATGCGCTGAAGAACACAGCAGATTTACTGGTGGCCTTGGTGGGTGCGGTAAGTACCGGGTTGGGCCTGTTTCGGGATATGCGTCGCCGGGCTGGTCCGCGGTCGGTGGGCAGGCTGGCGGATTTGTTGGCGCAGGCGGTGGGTGGGCAGTGGCGTAGGGAGGCTGCCGAGCGGGTGTTGGTGACGCCTGCGCCGATCCCGGTCCGTTGGTCGGTGAGCGATCTGCCGGTCGGGGGACCGGTGGCCGCGGCGGTCGGCGAGCGAGATGTGACGCCGGCGTTTCCGCCGTTGCCGGGCCAGGCTCGGGTCACTGAGGACCAGCTGCGGGCCGGTGGGCGCCGTGGTGAGCTGTTCGCGGTGTATGCCGGGCTGGCGTCGGGTCGGATGGTCGTGGTCGGCGCGCCGGGGGCGGGCAAGAGCGGGACCGCAGTGTTGCTGGTGCTCGACGCGCTGAGGCACCGAGAGGGCATCAAGGTCACCGAGCGAGTCCGCGTGCCGGTCCCGGTGCTGTTCACCGCGCACGGCTGGGACCCCGCCACCTGCTCGGCGCAGGACTGGCTGGCTGGTCGGTTGGCCACGACTTACCCGCTGTTTCAGCACCGCGGAGGGCAGGCTGAAGCCGCTGCGTTGATCGCCGCCGGGGCCGTTGCGCTGGTCCTTGACGGGCTTGATGAGGTGGACGGTGCGCTGCGCCCGGCCGTGTTGCAGGCGCTAAGCGATGCGCCGTTTCGGGTGGTGATGCTCACCCGCAGCCAAGAAATGGTCCAGGCTGCGGGCGCCGCGTGGCTGGTCGGAGCTCTTGCGCTACATCTGCATGAGGTCACCGGCCCCGAGGCCGCCGACTACCTGCACCGGGCCCTCACCGGGCCACCGCCGGTGGGGTGGACCGAGTTGCTCACCCACCTGCGAGAGGACCCCGACAGCGTGCTGAGCCGTGGGCTGTCAAATCCGCTGGCACTGACCCTGATCCGGGACACCTACCGAGTCGGCGATGACGTGCGCGAACTGCTCGACATCGCCGAGCAGGGCACCGGCCTCGACATCGAGCGACACCTCATCGCTCGTGTGCTACCCGTGGCCTATACTGCCCGACCAGGTCGGCCCAAGCCCCGCTACAGCCTGCCTCAGGCTACCCAGGCACTAGAGTTCCTCGCCCGGCAGATGAGCCACGACCACACTCGCGATTTGGGCTGGTGGCACATCCCGCGATGGGCCCCCACCACCCCCCGCCTCCTCACCAGCATGCTGGCGAGTGGGCTCACGGGCGGGATCGTGAGTGCGATCCTGTTCGGGCTGGTTTACCTGGCCAGGATCATGTGTGACGTCCTGCTCGGCGGGGCCACACGGGTCATCGGGATGACGCTCTTGATCGCGCTCGTGGGCGGATTCGTATTCGGGCTAGGGACCGGGCTCCCGCTCGGATTTGGCGGTGGGCGCGGCGGCCGTGAGCCCAAGCGGGTCAGAACCTGGCGCGCCATCAGCTTGCGTTCAATCCTCATTGTCGGACTCGCCTACGGCTTAGTGGCTGACCTCGGAAAGCTCATCGCGATGCTGTCCCCCGGCTTCGGCGGGGTCCTGCTCAACCCCCTAAGCATTTTCGTGGGCGGGATCGTGTTCGGGCTCCCGCTGATGCTCCAGCGTAACCCCCTGAGCGGGCTCGGCAACGGCCAAGACCACCCTCAGAGACCGGCCAAGACCCAGCGTAACAACCCAGTGGCTGATCTCACAGGAATCGCGGCTATGATCGCGATCGATGTCGCGATCATATTCAAACTCAACAGCGGAGGAGCCGGGATCGGGGACGTAGCCGGGCTCATGCTCCTGGGAATCGCGACCGGAATCTTGATCTGGTTCGTAGTCTGGCGCATGCCCCGGTTTACGGACGGATTCTTCACCGCGCTTACCGAAAGCGATAGCGCCCCCCAGGGGCCACTGGAAAGCTGGCGCAATGACCGAGTGTTCGGCCTCGCGACCGGATTCGCATTCGGGCTCGCAGCTGGCCTCGCGACCGGTCTCGCATTCGGGCTCACATCCAGTCTCGCATTCGGTCACGTGCCCGGTCTCGTGGTCGGGCTCATGGTCGGTCTTGCGGCCGGTCTTACGGTGGGACTCACGTACGGGATCACGTCTTCCGTGACGTGGTCAACCGCCCTGACTTGGCGGTTCCAGCTACAGCGTTCCGGCCGCGTTCCCGCCGTCAGTCTCATACCCTTCCTCGAAGACGCCCGGGGACGGGGTGTCCTACGCACCGTCGGAGCTGCGTACCAGTTCCGACACGCCACCCTCCACGACCGCCTGGCCGGCCACACCACCGCGAGCCCCACCACCTCCACCGCCAGGCTCTCGTTGTAAATCTGCTTGTCCTCACGCAGGGCTAATAGACGCCAACAGCACACCATATGTAGTTGATCGTGAGCTGCGAACTACTTGGATCCGGCTTACAGGCCAGCTCGTCCGCCCCGCACCTCGCCACCTGCGCCAACGGGAGGATCCGTCGGCTTCACCAGGAGGAATGCTCTCGCTACTTCTCCGGGTTTCTCACTGCTTCCCGACGTCTCACGGCCCGGTGACGGCCCGAGGGGTTGATCTTGCACGCTGGGGGTCGTGTGGCATCCCGTCAGCCTGGCGCAGCCCGACCGCGCTGCCCCGGGGGCAACATCCCCT
>DASTBN010000721.1:0-6871 GCA_035712045.1 Pseudonocardiaceae bacterium | reverse complement strand
CACCTGACCTGACCGCCGCCAAGCCGCAGTGGCACGAGGTGTTCGACGACACGACCGCCGCCCGGCGGCTGCAGCCCGACGGCACCGAACTCGGCGGCTGCGATGGGGCCGGCTGGGTGCAAACCAGCGGAGACGACCACTACCTCTACCACGCGGTGATCGGCCGAGGCCCTGGCTCCCAGGCGGCCACCGACGAGGGATCACCCAAGATGGTTTATACGCTGGATATCGGCAGGCTGCTGGCTTCGGGACCACACCCAAGCTGCTCCATCGACACCCCCGCCGAGGTGTATGACGGCGGCCACGAGCAGGACTGCCCCGAACTGGTCAGTGTGCTGCCGATCACCGACATCTCGACCGGCGGACCGCACTGGGGGGCGCTGGACAACTTCGTGCGTGGACCCGACGGCTTCTACACCGAAACTCGCCAGGAAAGCCGCATGGCGGTGTCAAACTATTTCGTCGCGCGGGCCGGCATTGACGGCAATCACAAGGTCTGCGTGGTGGACATCAGCCCGCACGGTCAGCTTTCGCTGGACAGATCGTTCCGCGATGAGAACGAGGGCACGCCGTGTGTGGACTTCAACCGCACGCACTGGCCGCACGGCGACCTTGGCAACGCCAAGCCGCATTCGTCCTTATTCGTGGTGGCCGATGCGGACATCCACTAAGACTGCCGTCTGCGCAATCGGTGCGGTCAGCCTCCTGTTGCTGACAGCGCCGACCGCGTTGGCGCACGAGGGCCATCCGCCCGCCGTGACATCCGCTCACTGGGCCCCCGCCGTACTGCGCTGTGTGGTCCTGGTCGCCAGCGCTGCCGTATGCGGTGTGGGGCTATTACGGCCAGTGGCCGGTCAGCCGAGTCGGCTTACCCGCGGGGTGACGCTGGTGGCCGGGCTGCTTGCTGCGGTGGTCCTGCTGGTGTCGATGGCGGTCACTGGCGCGGCGCCAGGTTTGTCCATGGCCCAGGCGGTGCTCACCGTGCTGGTACCGCTACTGCTAGCACACGAGCTAGTGGCGGTCACCGCGCTGGTGCTCACCGGGCTGATCAGCTACGAGGCCTGCGCCGGACACGCTGGCACCGAGCTCGCAGCGGGCGTCCTGCATGTCGCGGCGGGGTCGGTGTGGCTGGGCGCTGTGGTGCTGCTCGCTACCGCGGGTCGGGATGTCTGCGAACCGGGTGCCACACACGGCCGGTCTTGGCTGTCGCGCCGACTTACACCCTGGGCGCTGGCAGCGGCCGCGCTCGTGGCGGTCACCGGCATCTCGCAGGCCTGGGCCGATGGCCTGCGACCCGACGCGGTCACTGTCGGCTCAACATTCGGTCAGGTGGTGACCTTGAAGGCCCTCCTGTTCCTCGTCGTCGGGGCGACGGGGATCGCGATGAGTCGTCGGCAGGCGTGGCGGCTGGCGCCCGTGGAGGCCAACGGCTTGACAGCCGCCCTGGCAGCCGGTGCGCTGCTGGCCGCCATCCCGGCGCCACCGCTACCCGGGGTGCCCAGCGTTGCGCTGCTGCGCACGGTCACGCTCAGCGGGGCGCCGCTGCCTATGACTGTCGTACCGCAACGACCTGGCTGGAACCTCGTGCACGCCGCCGGGCCCCCCGGTTCCACCGTGGCGGTGGGCCTCGACCGCGCACACCTCACCCGGATGGCCCCGCGACCCGGGACCACCGGTGGGTGGGCCCTCGTGCACCTGCCACCCGGTCATTCGACGTTGTGGGTTGAACGAGGCGGCGCCGTCGACGCGTTGCGGCTAAACACCGCTGATGGCCAGAGGGATCCGCGCATCACCGGACCAGATGGCCCGGAGTGCGCCAGTGCCGCGCTCGGTGCCCTGCTCGCCAATCCCGCCGCTGCGCCAGGCCGCTGCCCGGCCGACGCGCTCTCCACCGCTGACGGCGTCGCACTACGCGAGCTCGTCGGCTTCCTCGCTAGACGCCACGTCCGGGCCCTCGACCTCGTAGGCGACGGCTCACCGCGCTCAGCACAGGCCTCCGCCGCGGTCCGGGCCGCTGCGGTGGCCAGCGGGGTCGCGATCGGGCCAGGCCGTGATCCCAACCTGCCCCGGATCGTCGTTGGCGGGTGGCCTACCGCTGAGCTCGTACTGCAAGAGTCCGCCCGAGGAGCGCCGCAGGCGGTGTACCTGGCGCCGTGGCTAGCCACCGCCGCGCTGCTAGCTCACAGCACGGGCGCCGTGGTCGCACTGGGTTTTGACCCCCGGGAAGCGCCGCCCCACGATTACCTGGCGGCCCTGCGGGCGGCGGTGCCTGGTGAGTCCTGTACCCCGGCCGGATACACCGCCTGGCTCGCGGCTCGCGGCATGGTCTCCTCCGCGCCGACCCGGCTCTACGCCTCGGCGCGGATCTCGTTGCTCCCGGCCGAGCTAGACCATCACCACAGCGACACCGCAAGCTGGGTGCCGGGCGGCGCGCTGATTCCGGTCACCGCGCCGCTGGCGCCGTAACAATCCTGCCGAGCGCGGCTTCCCGCCGGGACACCATTGACGTGCCAGGACTGAGGCATTGACGGAAACGCCCTGCCTTCCGGGGCGCATCGAGCTCAGCGGCGTACCGTGGCGATGGGGGTTCTCACCCGTAAATTGTTCGCATCGAGGCCCGGGGTTTCCCCGTAGAAATTGAACTCGAGATTGACATCGGCGCGGAAGACCAGGCAGTGAGTAGAACCACCGAAGTGGAACATACCCAGTGTTTGGCCCTTGTCGACGTGCTGGCCCGGGCTCACGCTGATCTCGCAGCTCGAGACCTCCGCCATCCCAACCGGTACAACACACATCAGCCCGATCGCGGGATTGTCGGCTTCGATGAAAATGACCGCTCGCGTGGCCACCGAGGTCAGGAACGGCTGCGATTGGTTCGGTCCGCTGGGATCGGCCCCCCGCGGGTTCTTGAACCCCTCATAGAGATTTTCCAGGTAGTACGAGCCCTTGACCACGTACGCCTTCTTGACGGTCCCGGCGACCGGACTGTGCCACCGGTGATAGCTCAAAGCACTGAGAAACGCCTGGTACACGGTGCCCCCGTCGAACAGAGCGGCGTCCGGGTCGTGGTTGAGCATGTCCACAAGCGAGTAAGGCTGGCCTTTCATCCAGAACTCGGCGCCCAACCCGGCGTGGGTCACCACCTGCAGAGGGGCCGATTCACAGGCGTTGAGCACGACGTTGTCGTCGTCGGTCCCGGGGGTCGGTCGCACCGAGGGCCGGAACGTCCTGGTGAAGAAATCGTCCCAGGACGCGTACCCGAAGTAAGGCTCCCCGGACAGGCAGTCGAATATCTCCTCGAAACATGAGGGAGTGGGATTCTTCCCCTCCCCGAGAGCGGACACGGCCACTCGAACCATCTCCGCCCTGGCCGCGTCGCCGAGCCAGGGAACAACCTCCGTCTGGTCGTTGATCTTGTAGGGCGCGGCGGTTAACACATACCGCGAATCCGCGGAGAGGAGAAATTGACACCAGTGGCCGAGGATCTTGTCAAGTTGCTGGTTGAAAAGCTGATTGGCGAAAACGGCGTACCCCGACTCCGTTGCCATAGGCCAGTCGAGCAGCGCGTTGACGGGAAAACCTATCAACCCGGCCGGCTGGCTTGTCCGGATGTCCTGATACGCCTCGGGGGCCGTTGTCATAACGACATCCAGGAGTCCGAGGAACTCCTCGAAGCTGCGCACCGGTACCTGCCCCAGAGGGGTCAGCTGCTCATGCTCCACAGCCTCGCTGAACATCGCCCGGATCTGGGAGCACAGCGCGGCATCCGAGTCCACCATGTCGCGCATGGCCGCGATGGGAGGCGCCAGTTCGCGGGGACTCGCATCCGCTAGACGTTTTAGCCGGCCGATCCAGTCGTGAATGATCCGGTGATCCTCAGGCAGCCACCCACCCGGACGCGCCTTGACGAGCTTGAATCCTGCCCCTGCCTGCATCCTTACCCCTATCCGAAGCGGGGAGAGATCGAACGGCACACACCCTACCGATATCGGCACCTCCGGCCGCCCCGCCCGGCGCGGCACCCCTGCCGGTCTGGTCATCGATCAAGGCCCGCCACCAGCTCAGCAGCAGACGCAAGGCGCCGCGGATCCTCAAACGCCGCCTTTCCGACGTCGTTTACGCAGCGTGACGCGCCGACCTCAACCCACCGTCCTACCGGTCGCGGCCTGGAGCTGCCACAGAACCTCGAACGTCCCGCACCCTCCCGGCCAAGACGACAGTACCGACACCGCCTCACCGCTGCCGAGAAGGTGACAAGTCGCCCAGCGGCACCTACCAACACCATTCCAGGGGAAAACCTCTACCCGCCACCGGTCGCCCGCGCCCAAAACACCACCGGCAAGTGATCCGATCCTCCAACCTCCAAAACCTCGCCTTCCACCTGCAGACCGGGTGAGGCCACACAATAGTCGATCGGCTCAACCGGCTCGTGTGCCGGATACGTTGGCCGCGCTGGCTCCGGGCAAACCACCACAGAACTGTTACGGTCGATCCAGGACTCGGCTGGCGTATTGAAATCACCACAGAGAAGCCAGGGACTATCGAGCTTTTGCGTGAGCGACGTCAGCCGATGCAAGGCATTCATCCTGGCCCGCGCGTCACTACGTGGCAAATGGGTGCCCCCACACCAGACAGACGAGTGCGCGAAGCCAAGCTTTGCGAATACCACTGACCGGGCCTCAGACGGCTCGGTACCGTCGTATCGTTTAGCGGGCCAGAGCAACTGCCACTGCTGGACCGCCAGGATAGGTAACGTGGTTAGCAGCGCGTTGCCAAAGCCGCCCGCAGGCGCCTGATCACCGAACTCAAAGCTCGGGACAAACACCCATGCATACCCTGTGCGGGCAGCTAATTCCTGGAGCGCGTCAGGCATTCCCCACGGTTCGTCCACCTCAACGAGGGATACCACATGCGGATCAGCCTGACGCACCAGCCCAGCAATGGCATCCAGGTTAGATGACCCGGATGGATCACGCCACGAGTGGATATTCCAGTGCAGGATTCTCAGGTGGCCGTCTTCCTGCTGGTCTTGTTCAGCGGTCGTCACGTGTCAGCGTAGCTAAATCGATGGAGCAACTCAGATCGTCTCCCAAGATCGTCCAATAGGGAAGTGAGGGAGATAATACCCTCACACCCCCAACCCCATCTCCCCCACCCGCTCATCCAACTCCCGCACCACCCGTGTATCCCTCCACGGCTCCAGCCGGGCACGGGCAGCCCGCACCTCCCGCGTCAGCCGCGCCGAAGGGCTTTGGCTCGCCAGCATCGCCCCCTCACCAATAACTCGTGCAGCCTCCTCGATCTCGCCACAGTGCAGGCGGGCAGTGCCCAGGTGAAGGGTGCAGTAGGCCATATCACTAATAAGGGAAGTATCGAACAGCTGGAGTCCCCGCTCAGCACTGGCAGCTGCTGCTGCTGGCCTACCCAGCCGCAGCAAGCAATCACTCTGGTGGCTGGCAACTAATCCCTCATGAAACCAGTAAACCGGCGACTCAGGACACTGCTGGCCGGCTGGTACCGCAAGCCCGGTGAGCGCCCGATCAAACTCCGCCATACATTCCTTGTGCTGACCGTCAACCGCGTACGCCACGCCAAACTCCACGGCGACACAGGCTCGCAGCAGGTGGTCATCGGTCTTAGCGGCGAGATTCTGGGCAGCCGCAGTCAAGCATAATAGCTCATGGTACACAAGGCGTAGATGGCCAGCTCAGCGTTTCGAGCCTCCTGGGCCGCAGCCCGCGCCTGATCTTTGTAGCGCATGCCACGGGCAGCATCACCGAGATCTAAGAAATAACCCCCGACAGAGGTGGACATACTGCTATAGACCGACAACAACCGGGGACGAAGCGAGTCCGGGCATTCAGTCAGCAAGCCATCCACCAACCGCCGTTGCGCAAGTACGGTTTGCAAGACGGCCTGCGGCCCCAGCGCATCCTCCTGCCGCTTGCAGTGCTGAAGCATAGTCTCGATGTGATCAATAACCTGGGCATCCATCCGGCGCGGCAATGCAATGGCCCTGGTCAGGCGTTCCTGTTCGTCGGTATTCAGGCCGCTCACGTGAGCCGCAGCAAGAGTAGTTGCCGCCCATCTCAGTAACCGTGGATACAGCCAGTCGACCGGTATTCCACGGCACCTGCGGTAACCCAGTAGTAGTTCGTGGCGCTTTCGTCTCAGCGTACGCCCCAACCAGCTCCATCGCCTGACCGAACTGATCATGCTCACACCCGGCATCTGCCATCTCGTCGTGTCCGGCCGACAGAGCACCGCTCGACAAGTCCGGCGCTTCAACCAGTTCCGTGGATACCCCGGCTGTGCGTCCGGCCATTCCTGCCGCCCCCACCCCGTCCACCAGCTCACGGAGCGCACCGAGCGACATTCCCAATGCCTCAGCGATCCGAGGACGCAGCCACGGCTGCGGCGAATACTCCCTGTCGCCTGCCACGACGGCGCCACCACCGCCTCTCTGCCTTGCTCATCCCCGCCACTTCGGACTCGTCGGGACCAACACGCGAAATCAGCAGGCGCACGAGGCTGACAGGCAGAGCCTCCGCTGGCGGCTCAAGCGTCTTGCGAGCGATCGAGATAGCTTGATCGATCTCGCCATGGTATGAACCAATGGTGCTGCGAGCCTCAGTGATCGCCTGCGTCGGTGTACTAGCCCTAGCCCTAGCAGGTTGCGGGTCCGCTACCCCATCACCACCATCACCACCACCGGCGGCGCAGACAGACCGGGCGGCATTCCGCGAGCTCTATCAGGAATTGGTGGAAACCAACACCACCGCCTCGGCGGGCGACTGCACCCTGGCCGCGCGGAGAATGGCTGATCGCCTGAAGAAGGCTGGCTATCCGGACAGCGACCTCAATGTGTTCG
>DASTBN010000720.1:0-3488 GCA_035712045.1 Pseudonocardiaceae bacterium | reverse complement strand
TCGGAACCCGAGGTCGGCCACGAAATCCTGTGATGGGACCGATTCCCTCGTGATTAGCCGGCCGATCTCGGCTCGCTGCGGATCGGCCGAATCGGTGTAGAGCCCGAAGGCCTCGACCAGCGCTCCAAAGAGGCGGCCGGAGGCTAGCTCGTCAGTCGCGCCCGACAGGACCTGAAAGCCCTCCTGGGCGGCGTAGCCACGATCTCGGCTAGCAGCCTTGTCTTCCCGATCCCCGCCTCGCCCCATACCACGGCAGCCATGCCGTGTTGGTGACGGACGACACGGAGCATCTGCCGCAGGGCTGCTACCTCCTGGGACCGACCCAGGAAGGGCAAGGACTCAAGCCCGCTCGGTGGCCCCCGACCGCTCACTCTCCGCACGATACCGGCGTGCGCAATCGTTTATCACCGGCTAGATCAAATGCAGCCGAGGCGGTAGCCGCCGACCCGGTCACCGTGCCACGCCCTGGTGTGCTGCGGTGCTCGTGGCCGCGACGGCGCGCACTGGGACTCGGGGCTGCCACCTCACCCACTCAGCCCCGGCGCTCGACCTCGGACTTGACTTTGGCACGAGCTAACGACGACGGACACGAAGTACTTGCGCGGCTATCTCTACACCACTAGATTTAACGTGTGTTGGGTAAATTACGGGTAACGGACCCCACTCTCGCCGTTCTTGACGTGTTGCTTGGCCCAGATGACCAGCTGTGGGGATTGAAGATCGCTCACAAGGTCGGCCGGCCCACGGGTAGCGTTTTTCCGATCTTGGCGCGGCTGGAGCAAAAGGGATGGGTGGTCAGTGAGTGGGAGACCAGCGAAGCGCGAGGGGCCCGGCGGAGATTTTATCAGCTGACTCCGGAAGGAGTTGACGGGGCGCGTGCGCTGTTGGCCGAGCGGGGTCGCCCCACCGGGCGCGTACGGTCCCGGTCGGGGTCCTTGCGACCGCGAGTGGAGGGAGCAGGGTGAAGGCGATGCTGTCTTTTCTGCTCGGATTGGCCCTGAACGAGTGGTTCGAATGGGGCCCGTGGCTCGCCAAGCGGCTGGTCCTCTGGTCGGCACAACGGCTGGACGATACCGGGGATCGCGAACGTTACGGAGAAGAGTACGTCGCGGTCATCGTGGCGGTGCCCGGCAAGTTGTCGCCGTTACTGGTCGCTGTGGGGATCGCGTTCAATGTGATGAAGATGCGCAGGGCATTAGAACCCCCGGAAGAGCCGGAAATCTTTATCGTCTACTAATCTGACTGCTGTCCTTCTCGCTGTGAGCCGAGGTTTTCCACCTGGCGGAAAGGATCCGGGATGCGGACTGACCAGCGCCCGCGTCCTCCTGGGCGCCGCCGTTCGAGGCTATCCTGGAGTTGGGCTGACCTACTGCTTCTCTTCCCGCTGGCCGCACTGATCACGCCATTGTATAATAGAGCTGAGCCCTCTCTTCTTGGTTTCCCCTTGTTCTACTGGGCGCAGTTCTTGTTCATCCCGCTCGGTGTGATCTGCGTGGTGGCGGTGTACCTGAAGACGGGTGACCGGAAATGACTGTGCGCTGGACTGAGCTCGTCATTTTCACGCTGCTTTTCGCTATTGTCGCGGGACTTGGATTCTATGCGCGAAGATGGAATTCCCGTGCGCCCGAACAGTCTCGTGAATGGGGTCTCGGCGGTCGCCGGTTCGGCTGGATCAGCTGGTTTCTCGTTGGTGGCGAGATCTTCACGGCGTACACATTTTTCGCTCTCCCTTCCTTGATGTTCGGTGCTGGGGCGATCGGCTTTCACGCCCTCCCTTTCACTGCTTTCGTCTATCCTCTGGCCTTTCTGCCGCTGCTGCGGTTGTGGGAGGTTTCGCGGAAACGCGGCTATATGACGTCGGCGGATTTTGTTCAGGGACGTTTCGGCTCGACGACCCTCACGCTGCTGGTGGCGATCGCCGGGATCGCCGCGACCCTGCCCTACATCGCCTTGCAGCTGGCCGGGCTCGAGGCGGTCCTGCGCGCGATGGGCCTCAACGGAGCCGGGCTGATCGGGCATATCCCGTTGTTCATCGCCTTCCTGCTGCTCGCGGCGTTCACGTACCGGTCCGGCTTGCGGGCCCCGGCGCTAATCGCCATCGTCAAAGCTTTGCTCATTTACCTGGTGATTGTCGCCGCTGTCATTGTCTTACCGGCCCGGCTCGGGGGATGGGCCTCGATCTTCGCCGCCGCTGACGCGAAGTTCTCCGCCGCGCCCTCGCATGGCGGAGGGATTCTGCTGGGAGCTCACAACCAGTTGGAGTACGTCACCCAGATGGTGGGCGCCGCGCTGGCATTATTTCTTTATCCGCACGTGCTGACCGGCGTGCTCGCCTGCAAGAGTGACAGAGTGATCAGGCGCAACATGGTGTGGCTGCTGGCGTATACGCCGCTGGTCGGGCTTTTCGCCTTGCTGGGTTACGCGGCCATCGCGGCGAACACGCAACCGATTGTTAACGCGGCTACCGGCCAGCCTGACTCCAACACGGTAATCCCGATGCTCTTCGAAGGCCAGTTCCCCGTGTGGTTCGCCGGAATCGGGTTAGCCGCGATCGGTATCGGTACGCTGGTTCCCGCCTCCGTGATGTCGATCGCCGCGGCGAATCTCTATAGTAGCAATATTTACTCTAAAATCTACAAGGTGTGTCGCCGCCGGGAGCCCACTGAGAAGCAGCAGGACACGCAGTCCAAGGTGGCCTCACTGGTCGTGAAACTCTGTGCCGTCGCCTTGCTGGTGTTTATCAACCCTCAGTATTCGCTCGATTTACAGCTGATCGCCGGTGTCGTTATCCTGCAGACGCTACCCTCGGTGGCGATAGCGTTGTACACCCGCTGGTTTCATAAATGGGGCCTGGTCGCCGGTTGCGTGGCCGGTTTAGCGTGGGGCCTGTCAATGCTCTACAGCATTCCCAACCGCAGTACTGGTGCGGAGCATCTCGGGGGCGCCGCGCTCGAGCTGGGCAAGCTGTCGATACTGGGCTGGCATCCCTTCGCGGGTTCGGCAGTCCAAGTCTATCCCGGGCTCATCGCGCTAATCGCCAACCTGGTGGTGGCCGCGGTGGTCACGGTTGTGCTGCGGCTCATCGGAGTGCCCGACGGTGTCGACGAGACGGAAACAGCACACCGGGACGAGGGCACCTCGCGGCAGGAGCCTGTCGCTGAGTTGCTGAAGGGCTCGACGTGATTGGTTTAGGGGCGGAGATCCGGACGCTAGCTGGGATGAGCGCCGAGCGTCGGCGCTAAGCTGGCGATACATACTCTGTGAGCGGGTTTCACCGGGGTGGGCAGCCGGCCCCGGTGATCCGGGGGACGCAGTCCGCGTAATCCAATAGCAGGTCCACCGCCTTGTCGTTGCGTGCGGTCTCCCGGTCGATCACGCTCGCCGGTGGGTAGAAGCCGCCCTGGGTCAGGCTCGTCGGGTACATCTCCAGGGTGAAAGACCAGATGTGGTGCTGGGCCCACATCCAGTCGCCGATCGAGCCGTCGGTG
>DASTBN010000719.1:0-2694 GCA_035712045.1 Pseudonocardiaceae bacterium | reverse complement strand
GTCAGGTCGCTGCGACACGGGCTTGGGCGTGGAAATGTCGGCGACGAACGCCGGGTAGGCCTTCTCCACGATCTTCACATGAAGCCCGGCCAGCCCTAGCTGGCTCTGCAATAGCAGCCCTGCCGAGTCCCCCTGGCCCGTGTAGAACTCATACGTCAGCTGGGTACCCGGCTTGACCCCCGCCTGGCGCAGTAGGGACTTCGCTTGCGCCACGTCCACGTGAGCCTTGTAGGTCCCGGGGTCTGAGTACAGCATCAGGTCCGGCAGGACGCTGTGCGGCGCCTCGATGGTCCCCTTCATGACCGAGGACGCGAACTGATCGATCGGGAACAGCATGTTGACCGCCTGCCGGGCCAGCGGGGAGGCGAGCGCCCCGTACGTGCCGAGGATCACGTAGTCCATCCCCAGCACCTTCTGGTTCCCGACGAAGATCCCGGGCGTCTTCCTGAGGGCCTGGGTGTCTTGCGGCGTCGAGGGGAACGCGATGTCGAAGTCACCCGACTCCATCCCCTGCCGGCGGCTCGAGTTCTGTGGGACCTGGAGGATGATGATCTTCTTGAAATGTGACCCGGTCCAGCTGCCCCAGTAGTGCGGGTTGCGTGTCATCACAATCTGATTACCGGGCGACACGCTCTCGATCATGTAAGCGCCGGTCCCGGCCGAGTGCGACTGCAGGTAGTCGTGCCCCTGATTCTTGCCTTTAGTGCTCACGTTCGGGTTCACGATGCCGGTTCCGTACTGCGAGGCGAGCAGCAGGTCGAACCGCGGCACGGAGGTGCCAAGATCCATCACGACCGTGTGCGGATCCTTTACGATGATCTGCTTACCCGGGTCGGTGATATAGGTGGACAGGGTCGAGCCGGCCCCAAGCTGCGCCGTGATGGTGCGGGTGTAGGCGGCCTTGAGCGCGTTGCCGTCGAAAGGCGTCCCGTCGCTGTACTTGACGCCATGCCTCAGCGTGAACGTCCACACGCTCTTGCCGGCGTTCGTCGAGATTCGCTCTGCTAGCCACGGCTTCGTTTCCGTGGCGCTGTTTCCCTTCATGCGCATCAGCGAGTCGTAGATCCCGAAGTTGGGCACGATGGCCGACAGCAGGAAATACGACGCCGGGTCGAAGTCGGCCGTGAATGCGTCCATCGCTACGACCAGCGTTCCCGGATCGCGGTTCAGCGCCGGCCCCGTTGCCTGCTGCTTCGTCGATACAGGTGTCGAACCGCCGCAGGCCGCGAGCAGGCTGCCCGCCGCTGCGCCGGAAGCCACCCCAGCGGCTCCCCGAATGAACTGCCGGCGGCTGTACCGTTCGTCCCAGCTTGCCATTATTCTGCCTCCGTCTTGCATCCAGCCGCCGAAGCCGCCACCAGGCTCGCCATGTCCGTACGTGAGGCCAGCGGCATGCGTCGCGGTCACTTCAAGGGGTCATCGCCCGGGATCACCTCTGCCGCGCTGGCAGACCGCGGCATCGATGCTGCTGCATCTGCGGATACTTCAAGGCGTGGGCCGACAGCAAGCTGCCCGCCTCGGGCTGGCCGCGCCCGCGCGCGAACGCGGGATCAACACCGCCGATCGAGTGACCCACGCCGGCCAGTTCTCCTTGATCGAGCGGCGCTAAGCCCGTTCGATCGACTCGTAGTTGTGCTCTGATACTCCCGGGCAGGTTAACGGCAGCGTCAGACCAAGGCAAGCGGCCTGGCATCTACTCCGCGATACCGGCGTCAAACGGTTCGTAGCCGTCGGCCACCTGAGGCCAGTGCCAAGCCTCCTCCCAGGAGTCAGCCAGAGCTAGGAGCAGATGGTCGCTGAACCGTGGGCCAGTGACCTGCAGCCCGAATGGCAGGCCGTTCGGGAGACGTCCCGCCGGAAGCGAAAGCGCCGGGTGGCCCGTCATGTTCTGCAGCGAGGTGTTGTACACCTCGGCGGGGAGGGGGCCAACTTGATCGCTCGTGGACAGGCGCCCCTCGGCCAGCCAGCCCTCGGCAGCAATCGTGGGCGAGAGGACCACGCCCTCCTCCCCTAGCATCTCGTCCAGCTCCCGGACGTAACCGAACCGGCGCCGCCTCGCATCAAGATAGTCGTCCAGTGTCACCTGCAGGCCCTGCTCCAGGAACCAGCGGGCCCCGGGATGCAGACGGTCGAGGTTCCGTTCCACCACTCCCCGGCCCAGCGAGCAAACATGCTCAGCCGTGGTGACGACGAACCAGTCGGTGTCGGGATTACCCGTAGCGAATATCGTCTCCGGGTCGAGCATCTCGATGGGTACCCCAGCGAGCTCGCCGAACGCCGCCACGGCTTCGTCGAACGCCGACTGGATGACGTCGGGCAGGGGACAGTTCCACGGGGCAAACCGAGGCACGGCATACAGGCGACCCGGACGAGTCGGCCCTTCGGGGAGCGGGCTGGGGAGCGCGGTGGGATCACCAGGCGCGGGCCCGGACTGCACGGCGAGGAGGAGTCGCAAGTCCGCGACGGTCGTCGCCAGTGGGCCGTCGGTAGAGTAATCGATCCAGTCGGGAATCGGCTGCCGGGCGATCAACCCGTTAGTAGGTTTGATACCTACCAGCCCGCAAAGCGCCGCAGGGATCCGAACGGAACCCCCGCCGTCGGTCGCGGTGGCGATGGGGGCAAGGCCGGCGGCTAGCGCCGCACCCGAGCCCCCGCTCGAGCCGCCCGGTGACCACTTGAGGCCCCAAGGGTTGC
>DASTBN010000718.1:0-4070 GCA_035712045.1 Pseudonocardiaceae bacterium | reverse complement strand
CACGACAACGCAGGGGCAACCAGACGGGTTGGACGGTGGATTCGTGATCAATCCCGGGGCCATTGCCTCCATGACTGTTCGGATGTGCTGCCATTGCCCGCGCGACACGGGGAAGGGCCCCGCGAAGCGGAACATTCCTCCGCCCGGAAGCAAGACATTGAACTCTAGATCCATGATGTCGTTCACCTGAACTCGTCCTTTCCGCAAGAAAGTGTGACGCAGCCCGCGAATCGCGCGCGAGCGGGACAAAATAGCTCTACCTGGCGCGAGCCCGGCTTGCGCTTTACATGTCGTTTCGTCGCCTAGTCGTCACGATCAACCACGGTCCGCCCATGGCGCGGCGCCATGCGGGATCAGGGCTGACTGGATGGTTTAAGTGACCAGCCGGCTACGGGGACACGACGGGAGCTAGCCGCTGCGGCCGTGTCGCCGGCAGCGCTGACTACAACTGACATCGACGAGCCGCCAAGTGGAAGAGAGTTCTCCATCCCCTCGATCAGAGATATCCGCTTCACCTCAGCGGGTTACATTCGTTCGTCCCGCCCGCACTCCGCAAGAAGAAGCTTCACAGTCCACTCTCCTGCCCGGCGCCTCTCTTCTCCTTTCCGAGATGCCAGATACGTCAACGACACATCGACCAAACGCTGCGGTAAGATTAGTTCCGAAATTTTCAAATCATCTTAGTGGTGACTTAAGTTGTCATGAACCCGAAAATCGGAATCAGCACGGCTCAGTGCCTTGATCGCTGCCCGTCCGATCTTCCAAGCTAGCCACGCGCGTTCGATTCCCGTCACTCGATCCGCGCATTTGTGCTGGTCGGAGCGAGTGTTCGCTGATCATGGACGTTTGACGCTCCCACGGCACGGACGTATCCGCCGGGGGGTGAACCCACACACACCGGCCCCTCCAACATGACAGGGTGCTGCGCATCGCTGACGCGACCGCCTGCGGCGGGCACGTCAACCTGGTGAGCCTGCCGGGCCGACAGAGTGATCCGCCGCGTCGCTCGGGTATGGAAGGCCTGGAGGTCCAGGAGATGATGGCCCAGCGCGGGGTCGTGGCCTCCCCCGAGACGATCCGCCAGCGGTGCGCGAAGTCCGGCCAGATCCACGCCAACGTCCTGCGCCGACGTCGGGTTCGCCCGGGGGACACGTGGCACCTCAGCGACATGTTCATCACGATCAACGGCAAGACCCACTACCCGTGGCGAGTGGTGGACCAACACGGGGTCCACTTCTCCGCATTGTCCAAACCTGATACAACACCGGCCCCACAACACCAGCCGGGATCACGCCACAGACCAATGATCTTTGCGGTCATGGCTTGAGGCGCTACCTCACGGACCGTTCGAGGGCGGCCTATCCGCCGATCTTGACGACCGATACGGTGCCTGAGCGAGCGTTGGCGACATAGGCGCGACGTCCGTCTGGGGAGAACGCCACACCCTCGGGTTCGCTGCCGACGGTGATGGTGTCAATGATAGCGTTCTTACCAGTGTCGATCACCGACACGGTGTTGTAATAGTCGCTGGTGACATAGACGCGACGTCCGTCCGGGGAAACCGCCACACCCCGGACACCGTCACCACCGGACGAAATGGTGTCGGTGACGGCGTTGGTCTTAATATCGACTAGCGACACACCGCCGGAGGCGAAGTTGGTGACGTAGGCGTGGCGCCCGTCCGGAGAGACCGCCACACCCACGGGACCAGTACCGAGACCAACGATGGTATCAGTGATGGTGTTGCTCCCGGTGTCTATTACGGATATAGAGTCAAAGTTGGCGTTAACAACATAGACATGGCGCCCGTCCGGGGAGACGGCTACACCGACGGGGTTGTTGCCGACGGTGACAGTGCCGATGACAGCACTGTTGTCAATGTTAATCACCGACACAGTGCGGGATTTATTGTTGGTGGTATAGGCGCGGTGTCCATCCGGGGAGATCGCGACACTGACGGGGTTGTCACCGACGGTGATGGTGCCGATTATAACGTTGTTTCCAGTATCGATCACAGACAGGGTATTGGAGTTGTCATTAGTGATATAGGCGCGGTGTCCATCTGGGGAGATCGCGACACCCGCGGGGTTGCCTCCGACGGGGATGGCGCCGACGACAGCGTCGTTTCCGGTGTCGATCACTGACACGGTGCCGGAAACATAGTTGGTGACGTAGGCGTGGCGACCGTCGGGGGAAACCGCCACACCCAGAGGGCGATTGCCGACGGTGATGGTGTCGGTTACCTTCGCGGTGGGGGGCTGCGCCCGAGGAGAGAATCTGCCGCTTGGCCCCGTATCAGGTCGGTCGGAAACTGGCGGGGAACCACTGGGAGTATTCGTCCCCAGGAGTCCGACCTGCGCCACGGCTAGCAGAGCAGCGACGACGGCAAAACTGCCTATCGCGATGGGTAATTTACGTGTGGTCATCCGTTTGGTCCACTTAACCAAGGACCTGGACACTGGCTCGGCGGCGGGCGATCGCGTGAGGGTGGCTGCTACTGGCAGAGATTCTTCGGCCGAGATCGCACGCAGGCGGGCCACGAAGGACGGCTTCGGCATCCTGGCGCCGGTGACATCTTCGTACTGCAGGTTAGACAGGCGGAAGAACCCTTGCCCGTCCAGCAGCAGCGGAAAGATCGGCTTGTTCATCAACTCGGCCTGGTTGATCTCCCGGGCTACCCATTCAGACTCCTCCGCCTGCGGCGTCATCACCACGACAAGCGCCACACATGTGTTGATCTTTAACCGAATTACGTGGTCCCACCGGTCGCCGGTGACGATCTCATGATCGAACCAGACGGAAACACCCTCGTTGGCCAGATGCTCGCTCAGGCGATGTACGTACATAACGTCGTCACCATGGCGGTAGCTGATGAACACATGACCAGGCACAGACGGGAAGCTACCGCCCTGACGGCAGCCGTCATATCGGACAAGCCGACGTAGCGTCCGGGAGGAGCAGGCCCTACGCCATCAAACGGTCGACCAGTGCGAGCGGCCGACACTCTAACCAGCGACTGCCAACCCAATTGGCGGAGTCAGGGCCCGAAGGCGCGGCCCTCGTCGATAAACTCCCGACGCAGGAAGGCGGCGGCCCCCGCCGGGTGAGAATCGGCGGGGGCCGTGCTCTGGCCGGTTAACCGAGCTCGCCGGTCCGGACTCCGGTGGTGAACGCCGCCCACTGGGCCGCGGTGAAGCGCAGCGCGGGCCCGGCGGGGTCCTTGCTGTCCCGCACGGCGCGGGTGGCGCCGAGATCGGCCACCTCGACGCACGCGCCTGTGTTGTTGCTGTAGGTAGACTTCCGCCACAGGGCGGGAGCCAGGTCATCCCTCATCGATGCCTCTCCTCGCTTACTCGCGTCTGCGGTTGGCGAGCTGCGTGATCATGGCCAGGCTCTCGTCGGGATCGAGGGACTGGCCGCGCAGCTCGTCAAACAGCCTAGCTAGCCGGGCGACGACCGATTGGTCATCGATGATGTGGCCGCCGACGGCGTACTCCTGGTAGGCCGCGTCAGCCAGCAGGTGGTCCGGGAACGTGAGCAGGGTGAACGGCCCGGTGCCGACATGCAGCCCCCGCTCGAACGGGAGCACCCGTAGCTCGATGTTGGGCCAGGTGGCGCGATCGAGGAGCTGGGCCAGTTGCGGGCCCGCCGCCACCGAGTCCCGAGTGCACCGTTCCAGGGCCCCCTGGGAGATCACCGCGCTGAGCTGGAGAGGGTTCGACTCGGAGAGCCTGCCCTGGCGGTGCAGCCGCGCCTGGACGTGCCGGTCGACGTCGTCAGCTGGCGGCAGGTCGCTCAGGGCGTAGAGCCGGCGCATGTACTGCTCGGCCTGCAGCAGCCCCGGAATGATCTCGATGTCCAGGCAGCGCAGCGAGAGGGCGTCGGCCTCCAGGCCGACGTAGCCGGCCAGCCACTTGGGCAGCCGGTAGGTGGACCACCAGCCGCGCTGGCTGGCCTCCTCGCGGAGTTCTTCCAGCGTGGCGAGGGTCTCGGTGTCGGCTCCGTAGAGCCGTTCGACGAGAACGATCAGGTCAGACTTGCTGGGCGCGTTGCGCCCGGTCTCGATGTGC
>DASTBN010000717.1:0-7531 GCA_035712045.1 Pseudonocardiaceae bacterium | reverse complement strand
TCCACGACACCCGAGAACCTGAACTGGAAGGTGAACCACCATGAAGACCCCGCCGATCGTCACGCCGCGGGAATGGGAGGCAGCGCTCCAGCGGCTGCTGGTGACGGAGAAGAAGCTGACCCGCGCCCGTGACGCGCTGGCCGCGCAGCGCCGGCGGATGCCGTGGCTGGCGGTGGAGAAGGAGTACGCGTTCGACGGGCCTGAGGGCAAGGCGAGCCTGCTTGATTTGTTCGAGGGACGCCGACAGCTGATCGTCTACCGCGCCTTCTTCGAGCCCGGCGTGTTTGGCTGGCCCGGCCATGCCTGCCGCGGCTGCTCCATGGTGGCCGATCAGGTCGCCCACCTCGCCCACCTGAACGCCCGCGACACCACTCTCGCCTTTGTCTCGCGCGCGCCGCAGCCGGACATCACGCGCCTGAAGGCACGGATGGGCTGGACGATGCCCTGGTACACCATGACCGACGAATTCGACGCCGACTTCGGCGTGGGCGAATGGCATGGCACGAACGCGTTCATCCGCGACGGCGAGCGAGTGTTCCGCACCTACTTCATCAACAATCGTGGCGATGAGGCGCTGGGAAGCACCTGGAGCTACCTCGACATGACCGCGCTCGGGCGCCAGGAGGAATGGGAGGACTCCCCCGAAGGCTACCCCCAGACCCCGCCGTACGCGTGGTGGAACTGGCACGACGAATACGCCGACGCCAGGCCGTCGCAGGGATGGCTGGACCAAGTCTCCGGGGCCACCACCACCGGTGGACCAGCACAATAGACGTGGGCGGTGATCACTGGGCTGGACGGCCGCGTCTCCCGGCCCGCTCCGGGAGGAGGCACCGGTGGCCGGCCATGGAGAGGGCGCGAGCCCGCCGGAGGAGCCCGGTCCGGAGGAATTCGAACCGGATTACCGTTTCACGCTCGCTAATGAGCGGACGTTCCTGGCCTGGCTGCGCACGTCGCTGGCCTTGCTGGCGGCGGCGGTGGCGGTGGCGCAGCTCGTTCCCGAGTTCGTGATCATGGGGGCGCGGCATGTCCTGGGAGGGTTACTCGCGGGCCTGGCGGTGATCACCGCTGGTGCCGGGCTGTATCGCTGGGAGCAGGTCGATTACGCGATCCGCCGGGGCCTGCCGTTACCCCGGCACCAGATCCCCCGGCTGCTCACCAGCGGCCTGGTGCTCGTGTCACTGCTCACGGCGGCACTGATGATCATCAAGGTGGTGCTCCGGTGAGTTCGCCGCACTGGCGTTGCCGGCCGCGCGGGGACGGCCTGCAGCCGGAGCGGACCGCGTTGGCGTGGAGCCGCACCTCGGTGGGGGTGCTGGGCAACGGGGCGCTGCTGCTACTGCGGGACCTCGGTCACGGCGCCGGGCCGGCGCGATGGTGCGCGGCGGGAGCGGCCGGCGTGATCGCGGCGGGGATCTATCTCGTGGGGCGGCGCCGCCAGCTCCTGCTGAGCCGGCGGCCCTTGCCCGCTCCGCTGGCGGCCCGGGGCGCCATCCGCCTGATCGGCGCCGCAGTGGTGGCGCTGATCGTGGTGACCGCGTTCGCATTACCGCTGTAGATCTGAGCGGGCTACCCGCACGAGGTCCGCGCGCACCGCGAGCAGCGCCCGGACCACCAGCGCCGTGACCACCCCCTCGAGGACCGCGACAAGCGTGTACACCCCCATCGTGGAGACCGCGACGGTGCGCGGCGGGATCCCGGCGGCACCGCCCAGGGCGTATTCCCCGCTAAACAGTGCTGCCGCAGCGAGTACCGAGACGCCAGCGGCGATCCCAGCGGCCGCCGCCGTGCTGGCGTCAGCGCGGGGCAGCAGGCGGCGCAGCGCGAGCAGTATCGGGTAGCCCACCGCAGCGGGTACCAGGGCGAGATTCACGACGTTGACACCGAGCGCGGACAGCCCGCCATCGCCGAGGAACGCCTGGGCCACGGTGACCACCGTGATCACCACCGGTCCCAGCCACGGGCCCATCAGCGCCACAGCCAGCGTGCCCCCCAGCAGATGCCCCTCGGTGCCTACCGCGACAGGAATGATCGGAGCTCCCAGGACCAGGAAGAACGCCGCCGCCAGTCCCGCCAGCGGCAGTTGCCGCTCGGTGAGGTTCAGCCTGGCCGCCCGCGCGCATACCGCGAGCCCGGCGACGGCCACCGCGGCACCCGCGACCGCGACCGCGGGGGAGACGAAACCGTCAGGGATGTGCACGGCGGTTCCCGGGCGCCGTTTCCCTGTGAACGCCTAGTGATCCGCTCATCAGCGACTCCTCCGGGATGGCGCGTCCCTCACAAGGTCCGCGACGGCCGAAGGTCTGACTCCCGGGCCGATAGCCCGGTCACAGTGGCGCGACCGCGCCGGATTCTCACCGGCTTCCCCGCCCGTCGCCCTACGCAGGCTAACCGGTCGCGGCGGTACGCGGTAGCTGGAGGGTATTTGTGCGCGGCCGCGCTCCCTCTTGTTCTGTGACGGCGGCTCTCGTCGTGGCAGGGCAGAAGAGGTACGGAAATGACCAGCTTGGCGGCGGTATCGGCGTATCCGGAGCGGAAAGAGATCGCTCGCTACTTGCTTTCTCGCGGTCTTGACCCGATGGAGCTGACCCCGGCACCGGCACGGATCGTCCCGCTGCTGGCGGAGGCCGCACCGAGTATCGAGTTCCCCGACGGCCTGGCACCGCGGCCGTCGGCTCTGGACCCGGCGCCATCACCGGAAGACCCGCTGCCTCAGGCTGATGTGGTGGTTATCACCTGGACGGTCGACGAGCTGGCGGGGCTAGCCCGGGTGCTCACGCCCGGTGTGGCACCGGGACGCTGGCACCGGTACACCCGCCATTTCGCGGATTACCAGGACAAGATCCGGCCGCATGCCCCGGCCGCCACGTCCCGGCGGCTGGGAAGCTACCTGCCGGTCCGAATCGGCGGCACCAGCGTGCTGTGCATGAAGTCCGAGCTGCACCTGAACCAGGACGGGATCGCCACCGGCGTGGGCACGGCCACCCTGCCGGTCAAGGATTTCTTTAAGCAGATCATCACGGAGGCACGGCCGTCGGTCTTCCTCACCATCGGCACCGCGGGAAGTGTGTTCGATGACTTCCAGCTCGGTGATGTCGTGATCACCCGCGCGGCCAAGTTCCGGCTGCACGATGAGTTCCGCAACGAGGTCTTCAACGGCCAGAGCTTCCGCAGCGACTGGGCACTGCCGACCACGCACCTCGATACCGCGCAAGGCCTGATGAGACGATTCGCGGCGGAGCTGGCTGAGCCGCCGTTCGGGCCGCCCCATCCGGGCTTCGCCTTTTCCGGGCCGCTGCTGGAGCCGCCGCCCAACGACCCGGACATCAAGCTGGAGCTGGGAGGCCGGGACATGCCGGAATTCCATCCGATCCTCACCACCGACTACTTCGAGTACGGCACCACCGCCAACCGGCTCGACAAGGAGGGTGCCGCGGTGGAGATGGGCGATGCGGTACTGGGCCTGGCGGTATCGGAGCTCAACGACCCGCCGCGGTGGGCGGTGGTCCGCAACATGTCCGATCCTGTGATCAACGGTGATCTGCCGGCTAAGCAGTTCCATCTCAACGAGCAGACCACCTGGGCGGTCGGCTACTACACCGCTTATGGCCACTGGACCAGCGCGATAGGTGCCATCGCGACGTGGGCCGTGATCGCGGGTCTGGACGGCTGAGCCTCTCCCATCCAGCCTGGGAAGAGGCCCCGTTGGACTTCCAGGCCCGCGATCTTACGTTCCGGTGATTGTCGGTGGCGGGTTGTAGCGTCCGGGGTATGACGGTTCGGCAGCTGGTTCCGGAGGGTTTGGCGGAGATCCCGCCCGGCCCGGAGCTGGCGCGGGTGCTGGCCGGGTTGGAACCGTCCAGGTTGTCGGGGTTCGATTGCGTGCGGGTGCTCAAGGCGCAGTACCGCCAGGCCAACCACGAGCGCGCCCGGATGATGGCCCTGATGGCCGAGGTCGGGCTGTGTCATGGAGTGTGGCCAGCAGGGGAGGAGTTGCGGCGGCTGCCGGAGCCGGACCAGTTCGCCGCCGATGAGGTCCGGGCGGCGCTGGTGCTGACCCGCCGCGCGGCGGAGGATCAGTTCTGGCTGGCGCATGATCTGGTGAGTCGGCTACCGGAGGTGCCCGCGGCGATGCTGGCCGGTGCGCTGGACGAGCCGCGGGCGCGAGTGTTCTCCGAGTGGACCCTCCAGCTCTCGGCGGAGCAGGCGCGGGCGGTGTGCGCCGCGCTGTTGCCGCAGGCTCCGGGCCTGACCACGGGGCAGCTGATCGAGAAGATCAAGAAACTGGCGATCTCCGTCGATCCGGAGTGGGCCCGGCGGCGATATGAGGACGCGCTGGCTGAGCGCAAAGTGGTGGGACGGCGTAACCCGGATGGCTCGGCCAGCTTGGCGGGGTACAACCTGCCGCCGGAGCGGGTCGCAGCGGCCTGCGGGCACATCGATGCTCTGGCCAAGGCCGCCAAACGGGCAGGTGACGCGCGCCCGATCGATCACATCCGCGCCGAGCTGTTCCTGGGCATGACCGATGGCAGCTACACCGGACTCGACGATGACACCATCGTCGCGCTGCTCCTGCACTCTGCGGACCGGACCACCGGTACCGACCGTGAGGACGATGAAGGCACCGGTATCGGCGGCTGTAACGAGAAGGGCCCCGATAACGAGGACCCCGGCGGTGAGGATGATGGCGAACCGGGCGGCATGGGATTCCGGGAACCGGACGCCACGGGACCTGCCCCTGCTGCCTCTGGCGAGGCTGGGCCTGAGTGCGGGCCGACGCCAGCAGCCCCGGCCAATCCGCTGAGCTGGGCTGGCCTAGAGCTACGAGTGCGCCTGTCCACCCTGGTGGGTCAGGACCAGTACCCTGCGGAGCTGGCCGGATGGGGACCGGTGCACGCTGAGTCGGCCCGCGAGCTGGCCAGCACCCTCGGGAGCGGGCAGTGGCGATTCGTGATCACCGACCAGGACGGTTACCCGACTCACTGCGGCATCACCCGCACCCGGCCGGTCGGCATCCCCGCCCGCCGCGCTACCTGCCAGGCGATCGTGGAGCTACAGGTCCCCGCCGACACACTCCGGGCCTGGGCCAGCGACCCCGCGACGGTAGGCGGATGGGCCGACGTGGTCACCGAGCTGGCTCGCCACCTTGACAACGGCATCTCCCACAACGGCTTATCCCGGACCACGAGTACGCGACGCGCCCCTGGTGAGGTGCTGCGCCGTTACCTGGAGACCCGCGACCGCACCTGCGTCATGATCGGCTGCCGGGTTCCGGCGCATCACGCCGACGCCGACCACACCCACGACCACGCCTGCGGTGGTCCCACCGCCGGCTGGAACATCGGGGCCGCCTGCGATCACGACCACGCGCTCAAGCACGAGGGGGGTTGGCGGCTCGAACAGCCGAAACCGGGCTATTTCCGCTGGATTAGCCGACTTGGTCATGCCTATCACCGCCACCCGCCAAAGATCATCGAACCGCTCCCCGACCCGATTCCCCGCGACCAGCCGTACGACCCGGTCACCATCCCACCCGGCGGCGACTGGGAAAACGACCAGATCTGGGAGGACCCTCCACCCGGTCCCGAACCGCCACCTGAACCATCCGGACCAGACACCGCCCCGGATGGGGACCCACCGCCGTTCTGAGTGCGTGATGGACCGTGCCTGGGACAAATCCCGGCGACAATGCTCAAGCGGTTGTCTGCCGATCAACCGGCCGGCGGGTCGAGCACGCGCACATGGTGGGGCCGCAGCGCGGCCAGGCGGTATCCGCGGTCGAAGCGTACGTAGATCAAGTAGTTGCCTCGGGCGACAACCTCACCCCGCTCACGCAGCCGATCCAGTAGCGCCCCGTGGCTGGGGTCCACCCTGACCTGTTCGACGCGGCACCCCAGGGAAACATGGTTGCCTACGGCGTCGCCCCACGGGTCGGGGCCGACTCCCGGTGGTGGCGTGGGTACCGTGCTCATTCGCTGTCATCGCAGGCCAGGAGGCGCCGGGCGCGCGCCTCGGTGCGGCCGGGTGAGGGCAGCCGGATCGTCATCGGGCGCTGTTCAGCCCGGCTGATACGCAATAAGCGAGGCGCGGGGTACTCGTCGTGCGGGGCGTCGGGATGGTGCGGGTGCGGCAGGCGAAGCAGGGCCCGCAGGGTGCATTGCGGCGGGCCTTCGTAGGCCCATACCACGGTCGGCGGGGCGAAGACATCGAACTGGCCGTGTTTCGGTGCTCTGGCGGCGACGATCCGATCGAAATCGCGGATGGTGACCAGGTCGACGTAGCGCGGCCATTCGTAAGGCGGCGACCAGGGCGATTGGTGCCTCTTTCCGGCCGCAACAGTAAACGGTGAAGCCGTCAGCGCACACGCCGATCAGGAGCTTTTCGACCTCCGGCGGCAGGCTGGCGGCGGTGATGGTGTAGGTCATTCCTTGCGCTTCCCCAGTACGGTGATAGCTGGCGTTACGGGCAACGGTGCCCTGACCGTGGTGGACGCCCACTCGACTTCTCAGGACGGTGATCGGACGTTGCCCGGACATCCGCGCTCGGTGGTGATGAGGGCTGGCGCGGGACTGTTGCCGCGAACCAGACTCGAGCAGCTTCTGGGCCAGCTGCGGCGGACGAGAACCGAGTTCCAGAAAGACTTCACGCGTGTCGCGGATGAGCTCGGGGAACGACTCGCCGTGTCGGCCCGGCAGGTGGGACGCTGGATGGCGGGTGAGCTCGATGGGTTGCCGCATCCGGCCGCCTGCCGGGTGCTGGAACAGATGTTCGGCGAGAGCGCGGAGCGGCTGTTCGGGTCACCAGAGCCCGAGGCCCGCGCCGAGGTCAAGGCGGTCGCGGCACCACGACCGGTGCCGGGAGGCGGTGAGTCGGCGGAGGACGTTGCGAGGCAGAGGGAGGGCATGATGGCCGCCGCCGAGTCGGCCGGCTTCGGGCAGTTCGCCGAGCAGTCCAACGTCGGCCCGCACACCCTGGAGCAGTTCCGCGCGGACCTCGTACGGATCGCGACTACATACCCCAATCGGCCGGTCTACCCGATATTCGTTGAGTTGCGAACATTGCGAGATCGGGCGTTCGAGCTGCTGGAAGGCCGTCAGCACCCGGACGAAACCCGCGAGCTGTATCTCATAGCCGGGGTGTTATGCGGGGTTCTCGCTAACGCCTCGTTCGATCTAGGTTGGCTGCCCGCAGCCGAGACGCAGGCCCGTACCGCATTCCTGTGCGGTGAGCTGGCCGGAAACAACGCGTTGCGCGCCTGGGTGCGGGGCACCCAGAGCCTGGTGGCCTACTGGGACGAACGGCCCCGCGCCGCTGTGGAACTGGCTGCGGACGGTTGGCGCTACGTCCCGGAGACCGGAACCGCCCGTGTGCGGCTAGCCTCGCTCGAGGCTAGGGCGCACGCCCGGCTGCGTGACCAGCGCGCCGCCGAAAACGCGCTGGCCCGCGACGAGGTTCGGGGGACGGATGACCCTGGTGGAATGCTCGCGTTCCCACCGGCCAAGCAGATCTACAGCGCTGCGAGCGCGCGGCT
>DASTBN010000716.1:0-2273 GCA_035712045.1 Pseudonocardiaceae bacterium | reverse complement strand
GTCATGACGCCGTGACGTCGACCCGTTTCGCCGGGCCGCTCGCCGAAGGGATCAAGGGCTCGGAGGTCACCATCTTCGAAGACTGCTCACACGCCCCCATCTACGAGAACGTCGAGGAGTTCAACGCCCGCACGCTGGCGTTCCTCAACCGCCAGAGCGGATAGCGGGTCCCCGCCCGGGGGCATGGAGCGCGGCAGCGGGGGTAGACGTCCAGCGCGGGCCGCGTACCTGCGCCCCGCTCCGCGGACGGGGAAGTGATCCAGATGAGCGGCCCGGACATCGATCCCACCCCCCGCAGTGCGCCCGCCCGCGACGGGAGCCACGTCACAGTGGTCACGGCCCGGCGCCACCGGCTGGCGGGCCTGGTGGGCGGCCTGGCCGCGGTGGTGGCCGTGATCGTCGCCGGTGTCCTCGTGCTGTCCGCGGTCCACCTCCTGCCGCAGCTGCGGAACCCGTTCGCGGAGTCGACGAGTGTCCGCAGCCAGCCGGCGCTGCTCAAGTCGATCACCTCGCTGAGCCGCTACGAGGCGGCCAGTGGGTCGTTCCAGGTGATCGTGGACCTGTCCAGGAAGACGAGATTCCTGCCCTCGTTCATCGAGGGCACCGACACGCTGTTCGTCGGCGAGGGCACCGTCATCGCCTTCGTCGACTTCTCGCACCTGAACGGCAGGGACATCCGGGTGTCACCGGGCCGGACCGCGGTGGCGGTGCGGCTACCGGAGCCGCAGCTCGAGCCGGCCACGCTCGACGTCCGCCGGTCCTATGTCTACGCGCAGCAGCAGGGGCTCCTGAACCGGATCGGCAACTTCTTCTCCAGCAACCCGAACAGCCAGCAGCAGGTCTACATCCTGGCCCAGCAGAAGATCCAGGCCGCGGCCAGCCGCAGCCCGCTGCTGGCCCAGGCGCAGCGGAACACCCGGGACATGCTCACCGGGATGCTGCACACGCTGGGGTTCAAGCAGGTCACGGTGACTTTCCGGGCTCCGCCTCGCTGATCACCGCCCACACCACCTTGCCGCTTGAGGCCTCCGGGGTGTACGAGCCCCACTCGTCGGACAGGGACTCGACGATCATCAGGCCCCGGCCGGTCTCGGCGTCGAGCGGGACGGCCTCGCGGGCCGGCAGCTGGTCGCTGGCATCCCAGACCTGGATGACGGCGTGCTGACCGTCCGAAGCGAGCCATAGGCGCACCGGCGGCCGCCCGGGGGACCAGCGCCCGGCGAACTGGCTGCCCGTCAGGCCCGCCGATGCCTGCATCGCGTTGGTGACCAGCTCGGCGACGACAAGCTCCACGGTCTCGGCCAGCTCTGGCATCTGCCACTCCAGCAGCACGTGCTTGACGTGCAGCCGGGCGCACGGTACGGCCGTCGGCAGCGCCCCCAGCTCCAAGTACGTATGCGGCGTCTGCTCCGGGTCGAGGGCATACGCGGCGGAGGTGCCGAGTCCTTCTCCCGTCGCCATCAGTGGCGCGTCCTCCTCGTCCAATGCCGCGGGGGTGGTCCGCAGCTGGCTGGCCGGTTGGATCCGGCGCCTCCGGCGAGGGCCGTGTGCAACGGTGTCTCAGCCAACAGTGCCCGTGTTAGAGCGAACATGCAATGATGCATTCGCATCTGGAACTAACTTAGGAAGCATAGGGATGCCAGGCGCTCGCCAGACACCGACCGTCCGGCTCCGCCGTCTGGCGGCAGAGCTCCGGTCTTTGCGCACGTCATCCGGGTTAGCACGGGACGAGATCGTCGAGCGAACCGGGATCAACGTGGCCACCCTTTACCGCATAGAGCACGCCCGGGTGAGGCCCCAGACCAGGACGCTCCGTACCTTACTCGACCTTTACCGGGTCGAGCAGGCGCATCAGGACGAACTGATCGCCCTGCTTCGTGATGCGCGCCAGCGTGGCTGGCTGCACGCCTACCAATCCGTGCTGCCCGAGCAGTACACCACCTACATCGGTTTCGAGGGGGAGGCGCGCGGCGTCTGGAACTACGAGTCGCTGTTCGTGCCCGGCCTGCTCCAGACCGAGGATTATGCCCGGGCCGTGATCCGCGGCGGGTTCCCCTCGGCCAGCCGCGACGAGATCGAGCGCCGGGTCCAGGTCCGGATGGAGCGGCAGAACGTCCTGCGCGGCGACAGCCCGCTCGAGCTGTGGGGGATCGTCGACGAAGCCGCGCTGCGGCGCCAGGTCGGCGGCCGGGAAGTGATGCGCGGGCAGCTCCGGCACCTGCTGGAGGTGGCCGAGCTTCCCCAGGTCACGCTGCAGGTCATACCGTTCAGCG
>DASTBN010000715.1:0-3928 GCA_035712045.1 Pseudonocardiaceae bacterium | reverse complement strand
AGCACGGCCAGCTCGGCGAGGGCACCACTGACCAGCCGAACCCGCGTCATCCGGGGAGTCACCCGCCACACCGAGTCGACGGTCGCGACCGTGCGGGTGGCGCGCTGGCGTGCGGGAGCCTGGGCCATTGCCGTGAATTCGACAGGAGAAATGTTTTCAGCGACCGGAACGTCGCTTACGTTGAGTTCACGGCCGTCAGGCACGCTTAGTCCGCTCCCGCCTCGGCGGCGAGCCTGGCCTCGGCCTCCTGGATGCGCCCGCGCAGGGAGGTGTACTCGCCGTTGCCTGAGAGGCGGGACTGGAGCTTGAGGTCGAACATCTGCTCGCTCTTCCACGGGGAGCCCCACTTGCTGTCCAGATCAGCGGCGACCTCTTTCTTGATCGTGGCCATCCGCTCGCGCATCCGCTCCAGCTCGTGCCGCAGTGCCTCCGCGCCGCCTGAGATCCCCGCATCCTCCTGGCTCACGTTACGGCCCACCCTCCCGTTGAGCGACCAGCGCCGCCGCTGTCCGCATATGAGGGGACCCCGCGCACCCGCCAGAGCCTGCTGACCCTTGCTGCCTTCCGACCCTGGGGGGGTTCGCAAGATGGACGCCGCGCGGGGTCCATGGGTCAGTCTAGGGGCTGGGCGCGCGCCACGGCACAACACCCTCGGTGGACTCACTCGGGCCCGTTCGCCGGCCCGCCGACGCGGGGCGGTATCCTCATCGGCGGAGGATTCGCCTAGTGGCCTAGGGCGCACGATTGGAAATCGTGTTGGGTGTTACAACCCTCGCGGGTTCAAATCCCGCATCCTCCGCCACCTACCAGCACAAACGCCGAGCGCCATGATCATTCGATAACGGGTATCCGGGCCGTTGGGTCCCAATTTGGGTCTATCGTGGCCGTCACCACAGTACGGCTGACACCAGTCCCCCGTGTGGTCGGCGGTCGTCTTGAGCACCGGCTTCATCAGCCCGGTGAGCAGTTGACCAACAGGGAATCAGCAGATCCGTCATCGAGAATCTAGGAAAAACAGGATTTTCTCTGGCCGGCAACACTCTCGCGACCATCAATCCAGCCGCTCGACTGGTTGCTAATCATCCCGAAGCAAATCCGGAAACATACGAGGGCCGATGTGACAGGCGATCACCAACGAAATCACCGTCCATCATGAGAAATCCAGCACCTAGTGAACGGCCAACTGGTCAGCCCAGCCAGATAACTACCAGGATGTCGACCCGGCGGAGATCGTCCAGGATCAGGTACACGATGTCGCCCTGCCCGGCCGAACGTCAGGACCCGCATGGGACTCTCCGGCTTCTGCTTGTTGTACGGCACGCCACTCCAGGGCGCGACCTCCAGTACCGCACGGGCCTCAGCGAACGGGACCAGCGCCTCGGCCGGAAGCGCCTCAACCTGCTGTTGCGACTGGTCGTCGGTAGTGACCGTGTGCAACGCGGCTACAGGCCCAGCCGGGCCTTGGTCCGCGGCAGCGGCTCATCAGCCGGGATGTCCGCCGCAGCCAGTCGGGCGGCCGACCGACGATACATGGCCCGGTGCGCCTCAGTAGCCGCAGCCATGACCTCGCGCCACTGCTGATCAAACTCAGCAGCTTCCTCCGGGATCAGCGCAGCGCGGACTTCAGCCGGACTGGCGTCTGCGAACGACGGCCCACTACGGCCCTGCGAAGGTCCCGGCGATGCGGCGGCAGTCACACCGAACACCCTAGCCGCCCATCGGAGCGCTCGCGATCTACGCCTGAGAAACGAGTGCGGGAGTCTCGGTTCAGCCCGGTACCAGAGGGTACGCCGGGGACCGTTGAGTTCTCTGAGCAGGGCGAATGCCTCGCGAGTTCAAATCCCGCATCCTCCGCCACCTACCAGCACAAACGCTTCGCGGACCTCAGTGACATTCAGCGCTGAACACGTGCAGGTTGATCGGGGCGTCGGGCCCGTTGAACAGGCGGTGTTAGAACCAAGCGGGCTCGCGGATCCGAAGCCGGTATCCGGCCGCCTCCAGGGCCGGCAGGTAGGAGGGTTCATCGGCCGAGTTGGGCACGACCAGCAACATGTCGGTGATCGGCTTGCGGCCAGTCCGGGCACGGATGTTGAGCCGACATGTTCGAGGAGAAGGGCGGGCGGACAGTCAGGAGCTGGTGGTGTATCCGTGTGGGTGGTGGTCGTCTCTTGAGGGTATGCGGTGCCGCGTGAGATCGGCCAGGCAGGTGCCGACGGCGCGCGCCCTGGTGGAAGGGAGGCGCGGATGTCGATGCGGGCAAAGCACGGGGCGATTCGGCAGAAGCGGACGCAGCGAAAAGTTGACCCTAATACCGAATCCCTGGGGGGCCGCGACGCTAGCCGTGCCGCCGCGGAGAGAGTGGCCTCCACTCCAGTCACCCTCGACGATTTCGCCCATCATCGCGCGGACGCCTTGGACGCCGAGGCCGCCTACTACCGCCGCCGTGCCATTCAGGAGCGGCAGGCCCTGGGCCCCGGTTACTACGTCGATCTGCTCTGGGCCATGGCGACTGACCGTGCCGCGACGGCACAGCGGATCCGGGCCGGAAAGACCGCGAAACGCGATCAGCGTCCCCCGAATTCAGCTGGACTCAGTGTCCGCGGCCGAGCGTCAGAGAACACGCACAGCAGCGCGCCGGAATAATGCGGCCGCATCGCACTTGTCCCGTTGATAATCAGAGCAGGCAGGTTTTCTGCGGCAGTCTGCACCATACCGACATCGAGCGTGGTATCAGCGCGGCGGTGCGCTTTTTACCGCGTTGGCCGGCAGCCTGGCATGCATCAACGAGACGTTATAGCGATCGAATTGGGTCATCGTGAAGTAGAGGTCGGATCCTTTCGAGTCCGGGTGCAGGAAACCACCGTAGAGAGTCGGGTACTCTTCATGCGTCGCGATCGTGATAGGTGGCCCCCACGGTCCGGTGGGTTGCGGGGCCAGCCGGAGCACTATCGCGCCATGTATCTTGTCCGCAGTTCCCGTTTCCCAGGTTGTAATGGTCATCATTTCCCAGCGCTGAAAGGTCGGATCATAGCGGATGGACAGCTCCCCGACAGGTCCCGCCACGATCGGGGCCGCGATCGCGCTGCCGCCTCGCCGCCAAGCGCTGCCGGTCCAGTACTCATAGGCGGAGATGTCCAGAATCCGCTGTTCGGGCACGCGAGCGAGGTAGGCGTCACCGAAACGGCCGTTGGGTGTGCCAACGGCGTAGACGAACCCGTCGCGGCGGGCATAGGCGATCATCTGGAATTTATCGTCGAGAGAAGGGGTGTTCTGCCGACGCGCGCTAGGGACATCCGTCCAGGTCTGCCCGCCATCGTCGGAGTATGCGATACCACTGTAGTTGGTGATCCAATGCGCGGGCTCGGTGAACTGGCGCACTGACATGTAGGCCAGATAATTGCGCCCGCCGACATTGACCCCGCCGGTGGGGATCTTGGTCATCTCGACACGGTCCCGTTTGAGTGAGGCGAGCAGCTCCTTGGCGTGTCCGGAACGGTCGGTGACGAAATCAAAGAACATCCCGTGAGCTGGGTTGTGGTCACTGCTGCGGGCCAGCGTGTTCGATCGCCAATCGATTGTGGCCGGGTCGGTGGGTTCGCTGCTGAAGCCGTTCCATCCGAGCCCGAAGGTGTCGCCGAAGGCGACCAGAATCTGTCCACGCTCGTCGGTCCACATGATGCCCAGGTCGGTGCCTTTTACTTCGTAGCGCGCCTCGGTCTCGTTGATCGACCGGGTGCCGGTGAGCATAGCGACCCGGTTTGCCGTGGCCCGCTGTGCCAGTTGAGCCGTTCTTTGTGATGCCAGAGCTAGCTGAACTGCCGTGATTAGGGCAACCAAGGTCGCCCCGGCCACAGCGCGTTGAATGAGCACCATCGCTCCCCCAGCAGGCCGGGGTTGTTCTGGACCATTATGGACCGAGACGACTGGA
>DASTBN010000714.1:0-4446 GCA_035712045.1 Pseudonocardiaceae bacterium | reverse complement strand
CGCTCCCCGGCGCTGCGCGGTCTTGGTCCCGGCTTTAGGCCCAGCCTTAGGCACTGCCTCGACCTCCACCGTGATGTGGCTGGTGCGCTTGCGAATCCGGTAAGCCCGGCCCTGCGCCCGGGGGCGGAACCGCTTGAGCGTGGGCCCTTCGTCCACGAACGCCCGGGACACGACCAGCTGCTCCGGATCCAGCGACAGGTTGTTCTCCGCGTTGGCCATCGCGCTGGCCAGCACCTTCGATACCGTCGTCGCGGCGGCCTGCGGGGCGAACCGCAGCACGGCGAGCGCGTCCCGCGCGTCGCGGCCCCGGATCAGGTCGACCACCCGGCGCGCTTTCATCGGTGTCACGCGGACATACCGGGCCCGCGCCACCGCGCGGGACGGCTCCTGCGCGTCGCTGCCGCCACCCTGGTTATGGGCGTCCATGCGCTGCTACCTCCATGTCTCGCACCAGCCGCGCTACCGGCGCCGGGCCCGGCGGTCGTCCTTGACGTGGCCCCGGAACGTGCGGGTAGGGGCGAACTCACCGAGCTTGTGACCGACCATCGACTCGGTGATGAAGACCGGGACATGCTTGCGGCCGTCATGCACCGCGATGGTGTGGCCGATCATGTCGGGGATGATCGTGGAACGGCGGGACCAGGTGCGGATGACCTGCTTGGTACCGGCCTCGTTCTGCGTGTCCACCTTCTTGAGCAGGTGGTCATCGACGAACGGGCCCTTCTTCAAGCTGCGTGGCATTACTTCCTCCCTCCCGCTCAGCGCTTCTTGCCAGTGCGGCGGCGGCGGACGATCAGTTTGTCGCTGGCCTTGCGGCGCCGGGTGCGGCCCTCGGGCTTACCAGCGGGGTTCACCGGGTGCCGCCCGCCGGAGGTCTTGCCCTCACCACCGCCGTGCGGGTGGTCAACCGGGTTCATCACCACGCCGCGGACGGTGGGGCGACGGCCTTTCCAGCGCATCCGGCCGGCCTTACCCCAGTTGATGTTGGCTTGTTCGGAGTTACCGACCTCGCCGACGGTGGCCCGGCAGCGGACGTCGACGTTGCGGATCTCACCGGAGGGCATCCGCAGCTGGCCATACGGGCCGTCCTTGGCGACCAGTTGCACCCGGGCGCCAGCGGAACGGGCGATCTTCGCTCCCCCGCCGGGCCGCAGCTCGATGGCGTGCACCACGGTGCCGACTGGGATGTTGCGCAGCGGCAGGTTGTTGCCCGGCTTGATGTCGGCCCCCGGCCCGTTCTCCACCGTATCGCCCTGGCGCAGCTTCTCCGGGGCGATGATGTAGCGCTTCTCCCCATCGGCGTAGTGCAGCAGGGCGATCCGCGCGGTGCGGTTCGGGTCGTACTCGATGTGCGCGACCTTCGCCGGTATGCCGTCCTTGTCCGCCCGCCGGAAATCGATCAGGCGGTAGGCGCGCTTGTGACCGCCGCCCTGGTGGCGGGTGGTGATCCGGCCGTGGACATTGCGGCCGCCCTTGCTGTGCAGGGGCCGGATCAGCGATTTCTCCGGGTGATCGCGGGTGATCTCGGCGAAGTCGGCGACGCTGGCGCCGCGGCGGCCCGCAGTCGTCGGCTTGTACTTGCGGATGCCCATGTTAGTCGTCCTCGCTCACGCGGCTGGCCCGCCGAAGATCTCGATCGGCTTGCTCTCCGGGGACAGCGTGACGATCGCTCGCTTGGTGTCCTTGCGCTTGCCATAGCCAAGCTTGGTGCGCTTGCGCTTCCCGGGACGGTTAAGAGTGTTCACGCTGAGCACCGTCACCCCGAAGATCTTCTCAATCGCGATCTTGATCTGGGTCTTGTTAGCGTCCGGGGCGACGATGAAGGTGTACTTCTGCTGATCCAGCAGGCCGTAGCTCTTCTCCGAGATGACCGGCTTGCGGATCACATCACGCGGGTCGGGGATCATCGGGCTACCTCCTGAGCCGCGCTCCCGCGGTGGCGCTGGCTGCCGGTCCTGGTGAGAAATTCCTGGAGCGCATCCGCGGTGAACACCACCGCGTCGTTGAGCAGCACGTCGTGGGTGTTGAGCTGATCGGGAGTCAGCAGGTGCACAAACGGAAGATTGCGCACGCTTAGCCGACTCACCTCATCGGAGCGGCTGATCACGACTAGCAGCTTGCTGTTCTCGGGCGCCAGCCCGGCGAGGACCGCGCGAGCCGTCTTGGTAGCGGGTGTCTCCCCGGCGACCAGCCCGGAAATCACGTGGACCTGGCCCTCGCGGGCCCGGTCGGAGAGCGCGCCGCGTAGTGCGGCGGCCTTCATCTTCTTCGGGGTGCGCTGGCTGTAGTCCCTTGGCTGCGGGCCGTGCACGACACCACCGCCGGTGAACTGGGGGGCCCGGGTGGAGCCCTGGCGAGCCCGGCCGGTGCCCTTCTGCCGGTAGGGCTTGGTGCCGCCACCGCTGACCTGGCCCCGGGTCTTGGTCGCGTGCGTGCCCTGCCGGGCGGCGGCCAGCTGGGCCACGACCACCTGGTGCATGAGCGGAATGTTCGCCTGCACATCGAAAATCTCACCGGGTAGCTCCGCAGTGCCCGCGCTCGAGCCATCCGGGTTCCGGATGTCGACTGTTCTCGCTGGTGAGCTCATGCCTGACCGTCCTTCGCCGCCGTTTTGACCAGCACGAGGCCGCCTTTCGGGCCAGGGAGCGCTCCCTTGATCAGCAGCAGGCCCGACTCACCGTCCACCCGGTGCACGGTGAGGTTCTGGGTGGTCACCCGGACGTTGCCCATCCGGCCGGCCATCCTGGTGCCCCGGAACACCCGGCTCGGGGTGGCGCAGCCGCCGATCGAACCCGGAGAGCGATGCTTGCGCTGGGTACCGTGACTGGCCCCGAGACCGCCGAAGCCGTGCCGCTTCATCACGCCTGCCGTGCCCTTGCCCTTGCTGGTGCCCACCACATCCACGACGGCCCCGGCGGCGAACACCCCAGCGGTGAGTTCCTGGCCGACCTCATAGTTCGCGGCATCCGCGGTGCGGAGCTCCACGAGGTGGCGCCGTGGCGTGACGCCCGCCGCCGCGAAGTGCCCCGCCACCGGCTTGGTCACCTTGCGGGGGTCGATGGCGCCGTAAGCCAGCTGCACCGCAGGGTAGCCATCCGCTTCCGGGGTGCGGATCCGGGTCACCACGCACGGGCCCGCAGCCACCACGGTGACCGGAACGATTCTGTTGTTCTCATCGAAGACCTGGGTCATCCCGAGCTTGGTACCCAGGATTCCCTTGACGGTCCTTCCCACGAAACCGCTGCCGCTGCCCTGATGCTCCGAATCATTCGCTGTCATATCCCCGGCCTTACTGAATGTTGACGTCGACACTGGCCGGCAGATCGATGCGCATCAGCGCGTCCACCGTCTTGGGCGTGGGATCGAGAATGTCGATCAGCCGCTTGTGCGTGCGCATCTCGAAATGCTCCCGCGAGTCTTTGTACTTGTGCGGCGAGCGGATGACGCAGTAAACGTTCTTCTCGGTCGGCAGCGGCACCGGCCCGACGACCCGGGCACCGGTGCGCGTCACGGTCTCGACGATCTTCCGCGCGGACGCGTCAATGGCCTCGTGATCGTAGGCTTTGAGCCGGATGCGGATCTTCTGTCCCGCCATGGTGGCTTGCCGTCCTGTCAGTCTCGTGCTGTGAGTTCTCGTGCCGCCGGTCTGGGGTCTGGAAGATCCATCGCGCCCGGGTACCGGTCCCCGAGGTCGGGTGTGTCGGAAGATCGTACCAATTGAGGCTCCGCCCCAATTGGTACGATCCCTCGTGAGCGAGGAACAGCGCCCGTCGCGCCGGACCCCGCTCACGACTTCATTTAATAATCTTGATGACCCGGCCAGCGCCGACGGTACGGCCACCCTCACGGATCGCGAACTTCAGGTTCTCGTCCATGGCGACCGGCTGAATCAGCTTGACCGACATCTCAGTGTTGTCGCCCGGCATGACCATCTCGGTACCCTCGGGCAGGGTCACGACACCGGTCACGTCGGTGGTCCGGAAGTAGAACTGCGGACGGTAGTTGTTGAAGAACGGCGTGTGCCGCCCACCCTCGTCCTTGGACAGGATGTAGACCTGCGCCTCGAAGTCGGTGTGCGGGGTGTTGGTGCCGGGCTTGATGACGACCTGGCCGCGCTCCACATCCTCGCGCTTGATGCCACGCAGGAGCAGGCCCACGTTGTCGCCGGCCCGGCCCTCATCAAGCAGCTTGCGGAACATCTCGACACCGGTGACGGTCGTCGTCATCTTCTCTGCCTTGATTCCGACGATGTCGACGGTCTCGTTGACCTTGACGATGCCGCGCTCGATCCGGCCGGTGACGACGGTGCCGCGACCGGTGATGGTGAACACGTCCTCGATCGGCATGAGGAACGGCTTGTCGGTGTCGCGGGTCGGCTCCGGGATGGCGGTGTCGACGGCGTCCATGAGGCCGAGGAGCTTCTCGCCCCACTCGGCGTCGCCCTCG
>DASTBN010000713.1:0-4175 GCA_035712045.1 Pseudonocardiaceae bacterium | reverse complement strand
CGACCGACTGACTCCAAGCCAGCGCTCGATCCGGGCGCACCCCGCCGTGCGCCCGGATCGAGCGTCCAGATCTTTGGCTCAATGCGAGCCGCGCCACTCAGCGGCGGCGATGTATCGAGAGCCCCTCTGGAAGAGGCCCTTCGCTTATCCGTTGCCTCAACATAGAACGTATGTAACGTGTGCGGCGGGCTTAACGGCGTCCCGTTAAGCCCGCCGAATGAAGTATCCGCAGGAATGGGCGGAGGGTCAGCGGCCGCGGTCGGCCAGGGCGTCGCGGAGGCGGTCGATCAGACCGGCACCAGGGGCCAGGGCGGCCAGGGCGGAGCCTTCGGAGGGGGCTCCGGGATGCGGGCGGGTGGGGGCCATCTTTTCGGCTTTTTGCACTTTCTTGCCAAGTTCCAGTAACTGCTGCTCCGTGCAGTGCTGGCGCAGCCTCGGGAACAGGATGTCTTCCTCTTCGCGGGCATGGTGGCGAATCGCGGTCATCAGCTCGCGCGTCGTCGGCCAGAACTCGGCATCGGCCGGCTTGAGCGACTCGAGCCGCTTCATGATCTGCTCTGCCTCGTCGTGCTCGTGCACTTCATGGTCGGCGATTTCGTTGCCGTTGGGCACGTGCTCGCGCACCGCCGGGTACAGGTAGATCTCCTCCGCCACCGAGTGCTTCACAAGGGAGATCACGACTTCCTCGGCGAGGCGCTGTGCCTCATCGCTGGTGCTGCCCTCCATCTTCTCCAGCTGGCCGAACACGGCATCCACTTCGTTGTGCTGGTGAGTCAGGAATGTGATCACGTCAGTTTGCGTGGTGGGAGTACTCATACCCCACGGTTACCCCCTCCCGGAGCCGGCTAACCGTGCCTGCGAACGGGTTCCGCGGGTGACCCGGTGCCCATCATCGGGCCGGTGAACAGCGGGCGGTCACGAGGTAAAAACGATGTGAGTGTGCCCCGGACAACGGTTCGTGCGGAGCCTTGGGGGGAGAGTGGAAAGTCTGCGTCTCGAATTATGCTATTATTGCGAGCTTCCTCGGCTCGGTGGTGGGCGGTGATGCCGGTCCCACTGCGACGATGTTTTCACCGGAGGTGACCGGGGCTCATCGGCGAGGGAGTATTCAACGATTGGCGCTCAGAATTTTATTGGCCGCCGGGCTGGATGCCGTGCGGAATTCCCACCATATAGGCGAGCCGCCTGAGCGGTACGGGCTCGTGGCGCAGCCCGTACCGCCCTGGGCGTTGCGAACCCGGCGAGGTACCAGGTACTCGTCAGTATCAACGCAGCACGTCGCGCCTGCCCCGGCCGCGGATGACGCCTACCACACTGGTGGCCAGGAACAGCACGATCCCGAGGACCGCGAGCCATAGCAACGCCTTCACGGCGAACCCGACGACAACCAGCACCAGCCACAAAATCAGCAGACCAATGACCAGACCCATGATGCTCACCACCCCTTCCGCGTCGGCCTGGACTACCCAGCAGAGGGCGACAGGTAAACCTAGCTCCGCTTCCTGAGCTGTTCAGTCCAGTGCCCAGTCCTCACTCCCACCCGAAGTGGTGATCGTCGTCTGATCGACCACGCGGGTGCGGATCGTCACGCCACCGCGGGCCCGCCCGCCCGCGAGATTCGCGGCGGAGCGGCAAAACCGCACCCACATGTTGAGCTGGATTTCCTTGGCCAACCGGAGGTGGGTGTAGAGCAGGTGGACAAGCCGACTCCCCGGCCGCGCCCATGCCTCGATCTCGAACCGCAGCGTGGAGCACTCGGCTGGCCGCGCCCGGAACTCGATCTGCCCAGCCTCCAGGTGGCCGTTCAGAGTCGCCAACCGCACTGCTGTCGCGCTCCGGTGCACTACTCGAACCGGGCCATCCCACGGTCCGGGCATGCGTACCACGATCTCGTCACCGACCGTGAGTGTGCCGGGGGTACCGGATACCCGCTCGACCTCGGCTACCTCGGAAGGCATGCCCTTGTTGAGATCAGCGGTGACGTTGGCGATCAACGTTGCCGCAGTCACGGAGGGGTTCGCGATCGTGACCGCGAACAGCCGGTGGAACAGCGGACCTACTCCGGCTGCCAGCGGCTGGCTCCGGTCGTCCAGCAGCCGGTCGGGTATCACGGGGGGAAAGTCGGTGGCGTCGCCGGGCTCGACGGATCGATGCAGCGGGGTGGTCGCCCACAGGTAGCGCCACGACACGAGCGCCACCCCCACGCTCCAGCGCGCCAGAATCCTCAGCCAGCGGAAGTGCACGGTCTCTCCTGCTGTCGCGCCCAATGAGAAATGCACGGACACTGGGAGTGTTTCCCGCATCGGCGGAAGGCAAACGGGCGTGCGGAGGTGTGGATGGTGGGGCACGTGTTGCATCGCGCCGGGCTGCGCAGCGGACACTTTGAGGTGATGTCTCTCGGGGCGGTAGCGCTGTGCCTTGGCTTGTGGATCCGGGCCAAAACGGTGGATCAGGACGAACGGGGCAACGCCGAGCGGCGGGCGTTGTTCACCGGGCTGTGGCCGCCTACTCTCTGGTTGATCGGCGATTCGCTGCGCAGGCACGAGTGAGCGGCGGTGCGTGATCGGCTGCTGGGCCGCGTCGATTACGTCGCCGCACTAGCTGAGTTACGCAATCTTGAGATCAACTACGATCCCGCTGACGTGCGTCCGTCGGCCTGGAATTTTGACGTGCACCGCAGCGTGGTCGGCACTGAGCTACCCGGGCCACCCGTGCCGCACGCCGTCTGGGAAACCGCCCGCGATCTCGTCCGGGACTATGAGTTCACCCCGCCCGAGTTGATTCGCGCGGTGTATCACCGTCTGGACCCGTTGCCGGGACGCGACATGCTGCTTGAGGGCCGCTTCTTCGGGCTGCGGTTCTATATGGGGGTACGCGTCACCAGCCTTATCGACGAGACCCGCGAACAGCGGGAGAGGGTGTGGGGGTGGGCTTACGAAACCCTCTCGCACCATCTGGAGCGCGGTAAGGTGACCTACGAGGTGGTCAAACACCTCGACAGCGGCCGGGTCGAATTCGTCGCTTCGTGCCAATCTCAGCGATCACCCGGGCTTGGGCCGATTCTGCGGCTGGGCTGGCTATTGTTCGGGCGGCGCACGCAGCTGCGGTTCTACCGCCGGTGCGCGGCGCGGCTGCGGGCGCTGGTGCGAGCATCGCTGGCCGGTGCGCCCCGTGCCGCCGCCGCGCGGTTGGAGATCGATGACCTGGTGCTGGTGCCCTCCGGGGTGACACCGAGCGCCCTCGATCGGTTCACCGTCCGCCAGCACAACCCAGCCCGGTCCTGATGGGTGGCGGAGCCAGCGCGCGTGTTTGTGACCGTGTCGTGGGGGAACTCTCTGCGTAGCTGCCCGCGAGCGGGCGCGACTGAAGAGAGCGGGAAGGGTGCAGGCACGATGGAATCTGTTGTCATTGCGGGCGAGAAGGCGCTGCCGCCGGTAGGACCGCATTCACAGGCGCTGCGGCGCGGAAACATCCTGGCGATCGGTGGCCAGGTCGGTACCGATCCTCATTCCGGTATTCTGTGTGAGGGGATTCACGAGCAGATCCGGCAAGCGATGACGAACATACAGGAGCTTCTCAAGGAGGCTGGCGCGTCCTTCTCCGATGTGATCATGCTGCACGTCTATCTCACCGAGCAGGGCCATTTCCAGGAGATGAACAAGGTCCTGAACGAGTTTCTGACCGAGCCATTTCCAGCGCGCACAACGGTCTACACGGAACTGCCGCCGGATATGCTTGTCGAGGTGGACGCTCTCGCTGTGATCGAATAGCTGACGTGCCGGAGCTGGCTGAGCTCTTCGCAGACATAGCCCGGGAACTGCACGCCGGGACCACCCCGGAGCAGACCGCGGCCCGGATCGTGGCGGCGGCGGTGCATACTGTGCCGGGCTGCGACCACGCCGGGATATCGGTCGTGCGTCGGCATGGTCGCATCGACACCGTGGCCACCAGCGACGACGTGGCCGCTGCGGTGGACGCCATCCAGTACGAACTGGGTCAGGGACCGTGCCTGGAGGCGATCCGGGACCACGAGTCGTACCTGATCTGCGATCTGATGGCGGAGGATCGCTGGCTCTCGTTCAGCCGCCGCGCCGCCGAGCGGACCAGCATTCGCAGCCTGCTGGCGTTCCGGCTGTTCGTCAGTGACGACACGCTCGGTGCGCTCAACCTCTATT
>DASTBN010000712.1:0-4151 GCA_035712045.1 Pseudonocardiaceae bacterium | reverse complement strand
ATGCGGACGACTTCGTGATCTTGGTGAACGGGACTCGGGAACAGGCTGAGACGCAATGGGAGGAGGCCGGCGAGGTCCTCTCCGAAGTCGGGCTACGGCTGGCTATGGAGAAGACACGGGTGGTGCACATCGACGAGGGCTTCGATTTTCTGGGGTTCCGCATCCGGCGGCACCGGCAGAAAGGAAGCGACCAGAGACTGATCTACACTTATCCGTCGAAGCGATCGATGACCAGGATCCGGCGGAAGGTGAAAGAAGTCACCAAACGGATCACCCATGAACCCGCGGACGAACTGTACCTGCGACTGGGCAGGAAAGTCTGCGGATGGGCCCGGTATTTCCGGCACGGGTCTTCCAGCCAGGCATACCACGACCTGCAACACTACATGTGGTGGCGGGTCTGGGCATGGCTGTGCAACAAGCACCCGCGCACCAGCAAACGCTGGATCATCCACCGCTACTACAACGGATGGCAGCCGGAATACAACGGCGTGAAGCTCTATCAGCCCACCACGATGACGATCAAACGTTATCGCTATCGGGGCGCGAAAATCCCCACGCCGTGGGATCAACCGACACCCGCCGCCACCACGTGACTCGTGGAGAGCCGGATGCGGTGTGAGCCGCACGTCCGGTTCGGAAGAGCGGCATGGGGAAACGTCCCGGCGAAATCCAGGAAACGCGCCCCATGCCGACTCTTACCGGCGACGCTGCGGCTGCGGGAAGACGACCACTGCGGTGCCACCGTTTGGGGCGGCCGGCACCGTGGTGTATGGGCCGAACGTCAATGCCGCGGCGATCCTGCTGGCCAGCGAGGGTAACGTGCCGATCGAGCGGACCGCGGCGCTGATGGGCATGATGCTGGGCGCCCCGGTGTCGGCTGGGTTCGTCGCCCGCGCCCTGGAGCGCTTCGCCCAGCGCCTGGCCGCGGCCGGGTTCGATGACGCGATGAAAGCCGCGCTGCGCGCTGAGGACGTCCTGTGCGCCGATGAGACGCCGACCAACGTGATCAGCAAGAACACCGATGAGCACGGCCAGCCCCTGCCCGGGTCCCCGCACGCGGTCACCGTGCGCACCCCCGATGCGCGGCTGGTCTGGTACGCCGCGATGGGGTCGCGCTCCAAGACTGACATCGCGGGCCTGGGTGTCCTGGAGGGCTATAACGGTTACCTGGTCCGCGACGACTACACCGCCTGGCACCAGTTCGACACCCAGCTCGCCGGCGTCCAGCAATGCGCAGCACACCTCATCCGCCACGCCAAAGGCGTCCTCGAACTGCACCCCACCCAGCAGAACTGGGCCGGCGAGGTCATCACCGTGCTCCGCGAGGCCGCCGCCGCGGTCACCGGTGCCACCACCGGCCAGCGCGACCAACTCGACCCCCAACTACTCGCCGACCTGCGCCAACGCTACGACAAAGCAGTCGCCTGGGGCATCACGACCAACCGCCACCGCGACTGGGACAAGGGCAACCACCCCGGATACAACCTCGCCACCCGCCTGCGCGACAAGGCCCACCAAGTCTGGACCTTCACCCGGAACCTCGCCGTACCCTGGACGAACAACGCCAGTGAACAGGCCATCAAAGGCCCCAAACGACATCAGGCCGTCTCCGGCTACTGGCACACCCTCACCACACTCGCCGACTACTGCCGCGGCCGCTCCTACTTGGTCAGCGCCCGCAACCACGGCATCCGCCCCATCGACGCCATCCACCACGCCCTCACCAGCAACCCCTGGCTCCCCACCATCTCAACGGCCTGACATCACAGCTCAACCCGTGAATGGACACGTCCAGTGTAGGTGTGCCGCTGTGGCGCGCAACTCGAAGCGATGCAACAATGCTGCCATTGTTGGAAAACTGAATTTGATTTCACTATCGTAGGGAGAACTGCCGATCTACCGGCTCGTTACGTTTGGATTGCAGCAGCCGCAACGCGCGGGGACAAATCGTGAACTCCAGCGGGGTGTCGAGCTCGGCGGGCTCACCGTCAACCCCGGCAGGAATAGAGGAGCTGTCGGTGGTCATCGTCTGTTGTGCGGTCAGCCAAGCGGCCACCAAAGTACGACCGGTGATCAGCCGACCCGTGCCCCGCATGACTCTTGCCGGTAGCCGACGGTGCGCACCGGGTAGGCCCATGAGGTACACCCACAACATGCCCTCATCGAGACGGGGACGCAGCGCCGGACCGGGCGCGACGCCCGGGAAGTGCGCATTGTTAGACACCAGAGCTACCAGCACCTGCTCTGGGGCCACGACCCGTGGGGGCACCGGCATGTGCAGGGACGTGCGAGGTCTACCCCGGAACACGGCACGCTGAACGTACCGCGCCGCGACACGGATCCGGCGCCGGCGATAGTCCGGATCGCGCACCATCGCGGCGTAGAAGCCGACCGAGACGTTGTCCAGAAACACTTGGCCGTTGATCGTCCCGACATCGACTCGCATCTCATGGCCGTCCTCGAGCGCGGCCAGCTCACCCGCCGGATCAGTGACATCCGCCCCGCAGTCCTTGGCGAAGTGGTTTCGCGTGCCGCAAGGGACCACCACCAGCGGGATGTCGTGCTCAACTGCCACCGCCGCGACGGCGCTCACCGTTCCGTCTCCTCCTGCGGCGATCAGGCACCTGAGCCCCCTCGTTCACTGCGTCTAGCGCAAGGGTTTCTGCCCGGTAACCGGCGCGCAACTGACGCACGTCGATGAGCCGCTGCCGGGCGGCGCGACGGACAGTGGGCTGATGCCTGCCCGAACCTGACAGGGGGTTGAGGATGAGCACGGCGCGCCTGGAAACCATCGACAAGGTTTACCGCAGTCCTGCGGCAGGCATCGAGCTGCCAGGCAGTCGACGCGTCCGCAGGCATCCCTGGCGCAACTGCAATGCCCATCCCGATGCGCTGAGATGCTCCAGACCTGTGCCAACCCCCAACATCCGCCTCACATCCCGGACATGGAGACATTCAGGCGTAGGCGGGACCGCGCAGGGTCTGGTGCGGGGGCAGGCCGTAGCGCCTGGTGTAGCGGGTCGTGAAGCGGGCCGGCCGGGCGAAGCCCCAGTTGAAGGCGGTAGCGGAGACCGTTGTCTCCCCGGGCGCGTGCTCCTGCAGATCCCGGTGGGCGCAGGCGAGCCGGACACCGCGCAGGTAGCCCATCGGCGTCATGTCGTAGTGCCGGCGCCAGCACTGTTGCAGCACCCGCACGTTCATGCCCGCGTCGGCCGCCAGCCCGGCTGTGTCAACGGCCGCTGCGGGAAAGCCTCGATCGTGTCGACGCAGCGGCGCACCGTGCGTAGTCCCCAGGACCGGACGAATGCGTCCAAGGCTTCCCGGTACGGGTGGTCGATCGCGTGCAGCAACCAGTCCAGCAGCGAATTTTGCAGCGGCTCTGCGATCACCGGGTTGGCCAGCGGGCCGTCGGGGACGGCCGCGCCGACGAGGTAGCGAAGCGACGTGGCCCATCCCCGACCCGCTGCGCTGTCCAGGTCAAGGGTCGGTGCCAGGGGAAGTGGCCGGCGCACGGGATATCCCAGCTGCCCCTCCAGAGCATTCTCCAAGGCGGCGGCGTCGACCCGCACGATCAGGACGTCGAAATCGTCGTCGGTGGTCATCACCGCCTCAGCGGGCGGCCGGAACACCACAGCCTGCCCGGGGCGCAAGTCGAGCTCTTTGCCCCGGTACATGGCCAGTACGGCACCCCGGAGCGGCAGGCTGATCACGTAGTCGGCATCGCCGCTGGGCAGGCGCGTCCTTGCCTGATCGGTGCAGGACGTCTCCTCGACGCTCACCGGGCACCTGCGGGTCGAGCTCGTGGATGGCGAATAATTGTGGGTCGGCCATCACAACACCAGCCTGAATACCTCGAAAGCCCGTTCCCAGTGTTCGGTTGACGGATTGGTCAATTTGGGATCGATCACCCGGAACAACCGGGCCAGCGTGATGCTCAGACCGCCGAACAGCTCTGGTAGCAGTTGCTCGGTCTCTTCAGAGAATGTGACGTCGGCCGGTGGCCGCCGCGGGACTGTAAGATCAACGGTGTAACTCCTGAGACTGGAGGGGCACCTGTGACTGCTGTGACGATGGATATGTCGGCCAAGCCAGCGGATAGTTTGGACGAGCAGCTGGTCCGGCAGCTGGCCAAGCGGGCCCGGGCGGAG